>NZ_JAUOPX010000025.1:0-62797 GCF_030547455.1 Motilimonas sp. 1_MG-2023
GCGCATAAACCAGCTGATGTTTTTAAGGCGACTGCGCCATTCAGCAATTAATTCAGCCACTACCGCTTGCTCTGCACTGGTTTGCTCTTTTCCCATTAACCAATCATCTACCAGCATGGGCATGGCAAACAACTGCTGCCAACGAGCTGCGACTTCTGCATCCGATAAGTTACGGTTTTCAGCTAAATTAATGTGCAATATCAGATGGTAATGATTACTCATAATGGCGTAAGCGCAGACATCGATGGTGAAAATGCTCGCCAGCTGCTTTAGCTTTTCAAGCACCCAAGGTTTGCGATGTTCGTAACTTTGGTGGGTGTAGTGATCGATGCCGCATAAAAAAGCACGGCGCACGCAACGGCTGGTGACATGATAGTACGGAGTTGATTCAGGGCAAATCAACTGCCCGCGAGGTAAAGTCATGGCCACATCCTGCTCAATAAGTGGTTTTTAAACTATGGCTCAGGATGTGAATTAGTGCAAAAAGTGATGGATGTCCTGATATCTGCAAAAAGTGATGGATGTCCTGATATCTGCTGATATCTGATGTCCTGATATCTTACGCGAGTCTACAACCCGCCGCGTAGCGGTAAATTTAGGGCTGTATTGCTACAGCGTTTTGTGACTCTTTTCTAGTGACGAAACGAACCCTTCTGGGTAAAGGATTTTTTGGCCACTAGTGAATTCATTAATATGCACCCAAAGTGCTTTAAATTTGTTGCCTCCTTCATTACCAATAAATTCACGACTTTTATAATATGCAGGGTCTGCAAACTTCGCATCTAAGATACATACTACCTCATGACCAGGCTTACCGTTGTATTCGAAAATGTTTTCAAAAACTTGAACATCATTATCTACAATAATATTTGTGCCCAACTCCTCTTGGAACTCACGGACAGCAGCTTCTTTTGCTAATTCACCAAACTCTATTCCTCCCCCAATAGGTCGATAGAAAATTTCATCTTTTTTAGGATCGTAACCTTCTAGCACAAATATGTGGTTGTCTTTTTCGATCTTACAAATAGCAATATTCCTAATACTCAAATCGCTTTCCTCTAAAACTAACGTTTCTTAGGCTCCATAATGGGGTGATAAAACACCCAAAACGGCGCCTAAAACATATCCAAAATACTTACATTGTTTTTATCTAAGTTAAACAACGCTTTATCGCGTAATAATTTCCGCTCCTACCTTTGCTGTTGCAACATTGCCAAAACCTGATGCAGCGACGGCGAAACTTGATGACCAAGGGCAAGAATCTCCGCGTCTGGCTCGGTTAGGTCGGGAATTTGAAAAGTGATCATATTGGCTGATACTGTGGCGCGCACGCCGTTGTTGGAGTCTTCAAACGCCAAACAATGCTGCGGCGCGATGCCTAAGCGCTCGGCCGCGAGCAAGTAAATATCAGGGGCCGGTTTGCCATGCTCCACCTCACAGCCTGTAGTGAAATGGTCGAAGTAATGATCAAGCTGAGCCAATTTTAGCTTAATGCCCGCCACATCTTTTTTCGTCGAGGTGGCAACGGCTGCAGGAATATGATTGGCCTTAAGCCATTCTAACAACTCAATCACCCCGTCTTTTACTGGGATGGCCTGATGCAACACAATGGCGTTATAGCGCTCACGCCAAGCTTGATGTACGGCGGGGTAGTTATCGCCATAGTAGTTACGCAAAATATGCTCAATGCCCGTTGCATTACGGCCGATGATGGAAAGGTAGATGGTTTTATCAAACGGTACTTGTACTTCATCGCAAGCTTGCTGAAATACCTGCATACACACCCGCTCGGTATCGAGTAGTAGACCATCCATGTCGAAAATTGCGGCTTTAAATTTCATTGGTTTACTCTCTTGGGAAGCGTTGCCGTTATTGTCACATATTCTAATGCATTGAGGTATGGCTAGGTAGAGGCCATGGCGTGAGCCATTTTCAGCGTTAATTGCACCGCTTAGCTATTTTTGGCAGCATGCTTGCCATACGGAGTTTTCTAACGGAGTTGTATTCATGCATTACCATATTCACGCTATTGATCCTAAAGCCCATTTATTTGCCGTTACCCTGACCATTGAAGCAGCTCAAGCGCAACAAGTGTTGTACTTACCCGCATGGCTACCGGGCAGTTATATGATCCGTGATTTTGCCAAAAACCTGATTGATATTCAGGTGCAAGACGCCAACCAACAGCCATTAGCCTTAACTCAGCTAGATAAGCAAACTTGGCGAGTGAATAATGACGCAGGGCAAATTCAGTTAACCTATCAAGTGTATGCGTGGGACTTATCGGTGCGCACCGCCCATTTAGACACCACTCATGGCTTTTTCAATGGCAGCAGTGTGTTTTTAGGCGCGAAGGGCTTAGAAGAAACTCCTCATAGCGTGACCATCGCTGCGCCAGCATTAAGCGAACTGGCCGATTGGAAAGTGGCGACCAGCATGACCCGCACCGCCGGCGATCAATTTGGCTTTGGCGAATTCAGTGCGCCTAATTACGATGACTTGATTGACCACCCGGTGGAAATGGGCGATCTCATCATCGACACCTTTATCGCCGCTGGCGTGCCTCACGATGTGGTGTTAAGTGGTAAGCATCGCTGCAATATGGCGCGCCTATGCCAAGATTTAAAAGCCATTTGTGAATATCAAATAAACTTGTTTGGCACGCCCGCGCCGTTTGCACGCTATGTATTTATGACCACGGTATTGGGCAATGGTTTTGGCGGCTTAGAGCATAAAGCCTCAACGGCCTTGATGTGTTCACGGGGTGATTTACCCACCGCGAGCGATCTTAATGCGCCGGTGGAAAAAGGCTACCGCACTTATTTATCCCTGTGTAGCCATGAGTATTTTCACAGTTGGAATGTCAAACGGATCAAGCCTGCGGAGTTCACCCCGTTTGATTTGTCGCAAGAGGCTTACACCCAACAATTATGGGCCTACGAAGGCATTACTTCTTACTATGATGACTTTATTACCTATCGCTCGGGCTGTGTCGATCAAAGCCAATATTTGACCATGCTCAGTGAAATTGCCACTCGCGTTTATCGCGGCAAAGGCCGCTTTAAACAAAGCCTGAACGACTCGAGCTTTAACGCGTGGACTAAGTTTTATAAACAAGATGAAAACGCCGCCAACGCCATTGTTAGTTATTACACCAAGGGCTCGCTGTTTGCGCTGTTTTTAGACCTGACCCTGCGCACCGAAAGCCAAGGCCAATACAGCCTAGACGACGTGATGCGCCAACTGTGGCAAGACTACGGCTTAACCGGCAAGGGCACGGATGTGACCAGCCATCAACGCATTGTTGAGGGCTTATTAAATCGCAACTGCGACGACATCTTTACATATCTGAGTAACACCGATGATTTACCCCTTGCAGATTTGTTCGCCAAAGTGGGCATCAAGATGGAACTGCGCAGCAGTAAAGGCAGCACAGATCAAGGCGGCGCAGGGGTAGAAGGTGACAAAATTGGCTTTGGCGCTCGCACCAAGGCAGAAGGTTTTGGTTTGCGGGTATTAACCGTGAGTCAGGGTAGCCCAGCGCATCAAGCCGGTTTAAGCGCGGGCGACTTATTAATTGCCGCCGATAACCTACAAGTAAACGCACAATTTGAACAACAGCTGCAAAGCTACTCAGTGGGCGCCGTGATCAAGCTACATTGGTTCCGCCGTGATGAATTAATGCAAGGTGAATTGCGGGTGACAGAAGCGGTTAAAGACACCGTGAGCTTAAGTATTAGTGACGCCGAATTAAGCAAACTGTGGTTGTTGTAACAGGTTGTTGTATAAGTGTTGTGGGAGCTGAGCTTGCTCAGCGAAAAAAATAACTATTCCCTGAGCAAGCTCAGGTCCCACAAAAAACACAGGCCGTGCAGCTTAACGGCATGTTGATGTACGGTGTGCCGCTATTTGTGGGGATGTCGTTTATTGCTAATCAGCCATTTGCGTAAGGTTTACCTACGCCAGCGCCGCCATTCACTTAGATTTTTGGTTCTTCATTGGCCAAGTGTTTGGGTTGATAACTTGGTTTATCAATGAAAAGCGCTTTTTAAAGAAACTAAAAACCGCGAAAGTCATTATAAAGGTGCGTGGGACAGGCATCTTTTCTAACCGAGCAATTAAGTGACTGTCCCGCACTTGAGTCCATGCGTTAAGGGTTGGAGCCGAAGTCATTCGGCGATATTGATAGCAATTAAATATGGTAAATAACTGTTTTTTATCACTTAAGGGCGGGTTTCAATCATTTTCCCGCTTCATGCATACCTGAGCAGTCATTGAAGTGCAGCGCCCTCAGCCAATAAAAGAGCTAGACAGACCATTTTCTCAGCCCCTGCTTCTAATAGTAAGCGAGATGCTAGTTGCCTAGCATCTTCGCGGTTTACCTTTATTCCCTAATTCGGTCTATTCTGTCACCTGCTTGAGCAGGGTTTCAATGGTAATACTCCCTGATCGGTGCTCGATGCTATCGTTTTTATTAAAGGCGATATGGCCAGAGTTCAGCCCCTTGGTCATTTCGATAAAGCCAGCCAGTGCCGCAGGTGAAAAACCTTGCCCAGCCATGGCTTGTTGCCAATGACTTTCAGGTATGGCGACCGCAGCTATTGGTTTATCAAGCTGTGCGGCCAAGTGATGCGCAACATCATGGGGTGAATAATCGGCGGGGCCGGTCAAATTGATCGCCCTTGTTCCCTGCCAATTCTCGCAAAGTACTTGGGCGGCAATTTCGCCGATGTCTTGGGTTGCGATCATCGGAATTTTACGTTCAAGAGGCGCAAGAAAGCTGGCTAACTCGCCTTGCGCTCTGGCTGATGCGATTAATGGCTGCCAGTTTTCCATAAAATAAGCCGCACGTAAAAAAGCGAGGTTTAGATCTGTTTGGCTTAAACGTTGCTCTAAAGTTCTATTCATCCCAATCCAACCTGTGTCTGATGCTTGCTCGGCACCGACCGACGATAACGCCACTAGCTTAGGTAGTTTTGCCGCCACTGCTGCGTCGGCAATCACGTTCGCCATCACCTCGGCTTGTGCAAATAAATCAGGCTGTGAGTATTGCGGTGGGCTGACGATATAGGCAGCGGTTACACCCGACAGTGCATTAGTCAACATCGCTGCATTGCTTAAATCGGCAACGGCTACTTCTGCCCCTTGTTGTTGCCAATACGCCCCTTTCGTTGCATCGCGTACCACCACGCGCACCTGTTTGCCTGCTGTTATTAAGGCTTGAGCGGTGGCGGCTCCTGTACGACCGCTCACCCCTGTTACTGCATATAGCTCTGCTTTAGTCATTATTTTCTCCGGTTATTTGACGCTGTTATAGAATCAATAACGCTGATCTTATAGACTGCAAAAACATAATAAAAATGCATGTTTGTAATGCTAGGTATGCTTAAAATGGATTTAAATAAGGTTGACCTTAACCTACTCAAATTATTAAGCGCACTTTTAACCGCGCGTAATGTCACAGTGGCAGGGCAAATGGTGGGCTTGAGCCAGCCGGCGGCAAGTCGAGGGTTGGCGCGGTTACGTCAGCTATTTAATGACCAATTATTTGTGCGCACTGCTCAAGGTTGGCAGTTAACGCCGCGCGCCGAAGCTTTGTCGGGGTCAGTCGCGAGGCTGCTCGAAGATGCAAAAGCCATTGTCGCGCCAGCTACGTTTGAGCCGAGCACGGCGCAGTGTCGGTTTACAATTGCTACGGCGGATCATTTAGCCGCGCTGTTGATGCCTAAGTTACTGTCTAAATTGGCCAAGCATGCGCCGGGTGTGGATTTAGTGATCCCGGCTAGAGCGGGTAACAACATTCATTTGGTCGCAGAGGGCGGCGCAGATTTTGCGATTGGCGTTTATGATGATTTACCGGCAAGATTTTATCAACGCAGGCTGTTCAATGAAGACTTTGTCTGCCTTGTTCGCCGCGATCATCCGGTACTGGCTAAGCCCTTTACCTTGGCGCAATTTGCTTCATTGTCACATATCTCAGTGAGTATCACGGGGATGGGCAATAGTGCAGTCGATGAAGCCTTAGCTAAGCAAGGCCTGAAACGAAGAGTAGCGGTGCGGTTGCCGCACTTTTTAGCAGCGCCCATGTTAGTGGCTGAAACGGATATGGTGTTAACACTGCCAAGTAGATTCGCGCAGCAAATTGCCAGTATGCTCCCTGTTGCAGTGCTGGCGCACCCTCTCAACATTGACTCTTTTACTCCATCAATTATCTGGCATGGCAGGCAACACGATAATCCCGCGCATATTTGGCTGCGAAATTTAATAGTAGCCATTGCTGAGGAGCTGTAATAAAAGTGGGCACTGAATATTGTTGGGTCGACTAAGCAAGATGAAAAATAAACATAGTTAAGTATTGGTCATGTCAGTCACCCTGCTAAACTTGGTGTTATTGTGGGTGGCTAAGTTAAATTTATTCAGTAGGTTAGTTTCTTATCAGTTGAGATGCTCTCGCATACACTGTTGTAAATAATTTAACGAGTTCACCTAAGTTTAATGAAATGCTTTTGAGGATGTTCATGACCAGATGTGCCCTGTTTGTCATTTTACTGACTCTTTTTAGCTGCTTTAGCTCTGTCGCCAAAGAAGTGTACGTGTGTGGCATGGCTCAAGGGTTTCATCCTTATCAGTTTAGTGAGAATGGCGAGCCTAAAGGGTTGGACTATCAGCTTTTTCAAAAGATGGCCGCTAAAATGAACGTACCTGTGCAAATTTGGCTGGGTGATTGGGATGATGTGGTAGCCAAGCTTAGATTTGGTCAATTAGACTGTGCGATTGGCATGGAATGGAACCAAACACGTGACAAATATTTTGATTTTACAACACCTTATTACATGCGGCGAAGCGCCATATTTGTATTGAAACATGATAGTAAAATTAACGATTTGCATGATCTGGACAAGCAGTTAGTGGTGGGTGACCGACACTCATATTTTGAACGTTACCTCAAGGAGCAGCAAATCGAAGTGCGGAATAAGCGCACACATTCAAAAGAGCAATCGTTCATGTTATTACAGCAAAAACAATATAAAGCCATGATTGCACCACTACAAGTCGGCTATTACCTTGCAGACAAATATCATGTTGAGCTGAAAGTGCTAAGTCTTAGCCCTGCGGGGACGCCTGTGTCTATGGTGGTACAGAAAGGCAATAAAGCGCTGTTATATAAAATGGAGAAAGCGTTACAGGAACTAATAGTAGAGAATGAAATATCGCCTATCTTTCAGCGTCAGTAAGTTTAGTTGCCCTAAAATTGATCAGAGTACGTTATGTCATCCATTCCCCAATCTAAAGACGAACTACTGCTTGCCATCAATGGTATTTTTACCAAATTAATGGCCGATTATCGTGTTATTTCAGCGGGTATTTCACGCGATAATGGAGTGGAAGGCAATATTAAAGGCACGCAAATCAGTGTTTGCGACACAGTGGCTTACCTAATCGGTTGGGGCAAGTTAGTGTTGAAATGGCAGCGTTTAAAGTCGCAAGGGCTACCCGTTGATTTTCCGGAAACGGGTTATAAATGGAACCAGCTTGGCTTATTGGCAGATCATTTTCATCAAGAATACCGCGATTGGCAGTACGAAGATTTACTCAATGAGCTTGAATCCACTGTGGCTGATGTCGTTGACTTGATTTCAAGCTTAAGTAATGCCGAGCTTTATGAAAAACCTTGGTATAACCAATGGACATTGGGTCGGATGATCCAATTCAATACCTCATCACCAATGAAAAATATACGCACTAAGGTAAGGCGTTTTAAGAAAATGAAAGGCTGCTAAGTTCTTTTTTGAGCGTTAACAGTGGCTTTAGGTTAGCCTGACACATTGGAGCTTGATTAGGTTTGCTACCATGCTCAAGATAGTGACTCATATAAATTCATTTGTTACTCAAGAAAAATAGGCGGTTTAGATGAAGTATGTAGTTTATCTATCAGGTGAGATTCATAGCGATTGGCGCGAGCAAATTATCCAAGGCTGCGCGTGCAAAGGGCTTAATATCCAATTTACCTCTGCTATCACTGATCATGAGTCCAGTGATGCCGCGGGCGATGGTTTAGGAATGGAAACATCTTCTTTTTGGCGTGATCATAAATCGGCTAAGGTAAATGCCATCCGCACCCAAACAGCGATAAAAAACTGTGATTTAGCGGTAATACGCTTTGGTGCTAAGTATAAACAATGGAATGCTGCGTTTGATGCCGGCTATTGTGCAGCATTGGGCAAACCTTATATCACGTTACATGATGAAGATTTAGTTCACGCATTAAAAGAAGTTGATGGGTCGGCGCAGGCTTGGGCAACAACACCCGCTCAAGTAATTGAAATATTGTCTTACTTATCAGCATAGCTGAGTGTATTTGCTGTTAGCTAAAAACATACACAAGGGCTAGGTCTAAAGTGATGTTGCCCTTTCGCTATTTTTTTAATACTCATGGTCTCACTAGACGAGCTTTTAATTTTGCAGCTGCGTGAACCCTATGTATTACAGATTTGTTAATTGTGTTATTTAATTGATGTTTCTATCTTTATGCTTCTGATAAATAACAAGGAGTGTTTACGTGGAAGCAATCAAATTCTTTAACAAGAAAATGTCAACAGTACTGATCTCGGCGGCTATTTGCGGCCCAGTGATGATGCAAAGTGTTCAAGCAGTGGAGCCAACCGACCTAATTCAACCAAAAATTGTCGGTGGAGGTCTTGCTAACACCAGTGAGTGGCAATTTTATACGCAAATTTTAAATTCTAATACGACAACCGCTTTTTGTGGTGGTAGCTATATTGGTGATGGTTATGTTTTGACCGCGGCACACTGTGTTAAAAACAAACCCGCGATCTTTTTGCACGTAGAGGTTGCTGGGTTTACCCTTAACGGTGGCGTTGGCGATCGCATTCAAGTTGCCGAAAAATTTGTTCATCCTCTGTTTAACACCAGTACCTTGAACCACGATGTGGCCTTATTGAAGCTAGAGCGTGAGCCCACGGTTGGCCAGCCAGTTAGCTTGGCGCAAGGCAGTGTTGAGCAATACGCTCGTACGGGTGACTTAATTACTGTCGCGGGCTTAGGTCGTTTAAGTGAAAACGGTGGTCGCGCTGGGCAACTAGAAGAAGTAGACGTGCCATTGGTTTCTGATGCGGTATGTAATCAATCCGGTGGCTCTTATGCCAATGTTGGTGATGTGGCTTTCTGTGCGGGTTATCCGCAAGGTCAAAAAGACTCTTGTAGTGGTGACAGCGGTGGCCCTATTGTTGTCGATACCGGCGGTCAGCGTGTACAACTGGGTATTGTAAGCTGGGGTGTAGGTTGTGCTAGACCGGGTAAATACGGTGTTTATGCCGATGTTGCCGCCCTAAGAGATTGGATTGACGGTATTAAAGCGGGTGAAAAACCGCTTTCACTGTCTTATCTTGCTAATCAGCAGCTTAATGATTTTGCTTTAGGCGCTGTGGTTAACCATACTTTCCGTATCCGTAATAGTGGTGACAGCGATGTTAGTATTAACTCTTTAAACTTGAGCGCCAGTGGCGTGGCGACTTCGCCCGTGACAACCAGCGATACCTGTAACAGCGCGACATTGGCTGCTAATCAAAGCTGTGAAGTGGGCGTTGAGTTTGGCGCGAGTCAGGCTGGTGTGGCTAAGGTTGCCTTGAACTTTAAAGTGGATCAAAGTGATTTAACATACACGGCCAACGTTAGCGCGAAAGCCATTGATGAAGATGTTGTTATTCCAGACACCGGCATTACCCCGTTTGTGGCGGGTAAAACCAAGCCAGTAAATGGTCAAATTTACAGCTATGCAGGGCAATGTTTTAAAGCTAAAAACACCCCAGGCGTTTGGGAAACACCAAAAGCAGGTTCGTGGTTCTGGAGTGTTACTGCTTGTGCAACAACACCAACTGTTGAACCAACCATCGAGCCAACAGTAGAACCGACAATGGAACCTACGGTTGAGCCTACTGTCGCTCCAACCATTGCGCCAACCATTGCGCCAACAGTTGAGCCGACTCAGCCGCCACAAGGTGTGATTGAGTTCGTATTAGGTCAAACTAAGGTAAATAATGGTGACATTATTTCTTACCAAGGTGAGTGTTTTGCTGCGAAAAATAACCCAGGTACATGGGAGCCACCAAAAGCGGGTTCTTGGTTCTGGACTGCAGTAACTTGCCCATAATAGCTTGATTTAAAAAGTAACCAAAAGGGATGCATTGCATCCCTTTTTTGTTTCTAGTTATCGGCGGAGTGACAAGAGTAAAGGCTTCGCCATACGGTCTCTATCGAAATTAACTAACCCGAATCTTGGATAAGCGAACATAGTATATTTTCCTGCAAAAACGCTGCAAAAACGCTGTGAATATGTCCTTATAAGCTTTGCGTTTTCATCCCTGAAAACGCAATTTTGCCGTAAAACATACTTTATTTAGTTGCGTTAAGCTTAAACAGAACAGAGGTTAACTAGTCGTTAGGTTGGCTCTGCCACCCACAAGGTGGCAGATTTGGTCAGAAGTTAACCCTGCGAAAAGAACACCAGTGGCTGACTCTGCTGCTGATTTAGCTCATCCGCCTCCACTCTCTCTGCTGAAGCGTTAGGCTTTATCGCCACTTCATTGGCGGTTAAAGTAAAGGTTACCCGCGATGAAGCCAGCTCATAAGGATCGGCTTGAAGTGTTAGTGGGAGTGATAACATTTCACCAGGGGCGAGGGTGACATCAGGTGAGTTAAGTAAGGTAAGGGGCTGATCGCTATTAATCACTAAGCGATATTGCTGAGTATATTGGGTTTTATTAAGCATTTTTACGGTGTAGGTGTTTTCCACCCAACCCTCATTGTTATACCTAAATAACTCACTGCGATCGCGTAATACGTTGAGCTCAAGTGGTTTTAAGTTAATGCTTTGTATAATAGTGGCACTGGCAATTAACGTGGCGACTATGCCATAACCCCATACCCTAAGCCGACTGGGTTTAGCGGCTTGTCCTTTCAAGCTGGCCTCACTGGCAAAACGAATTAGGCCTTGTTCATAACCAAAGTTAGCCATGGTTTGATTACAAGCATCGGCGCACAGGCCGCAGTTAATGCATTCATATTGCAGGCCGTCACGAATATCGATCCCCGTTGGGCACACTTGTACACATAAATTACAATCAATACAGTCGCCTAAGCCTGCTTGTTTCAGTTCGGCTTGGGTTTTGTTGCGTTTGCGTGGGCCGCGCTCTTCGCCACGTACGGTATCATAGGTGATAGTTTTGGTGTTGGCATCAAACATGGCCGACTGAAAGCGTGAGTATGGACAGCAATGTAGACACATTTTTTCTCGCATTAAGCCAGCGTTTACATAAGTACAGGCAACAAAAAACCAGACCCAAAAACCCTGCCAGAATGACACTTCAAAGCTAACCACTTCAGCCAATAGTGTATGAATGGGTAAAAAGTAGCCAATAAAAGTGACGCCACTAACAAAGGCTATCAGCAACCAAGAGCTGTGTTTTGCCAATCTGAAGCCGGCTTTTTTGAGGCTCCAAGGCGCTTGGTCGAGTTTTTTACGTTGGTTAGCGCTGCCTTCAATTTTGTTTTCAAACCACACAAAGATCAGTGTCCAAACGGTTTGTGGGCAGGTAAAGCCACACCACACTCGACCGTATAAGTTGGTGACCAAAAACAGCATAAAGGCGGAAAAAATCAGTCCACCAGCCAGTAAGGTAAAATCTTGTGGCCAAATGGTGATGTTGAAGAAGTAGAATTTTTGCTCGCTAATTGAGAGTAAAATTGCTTGGCGATCTTGCCACTCCAGCCAAGGCAAGATGAGAAACAATAAGAATAAAAAGCCACTGAAATACTGGCGAACACGTTGAAACTTGCCCTGAGTTTCACGGATATAGATTTTTCCGTCAGGGCTGCTTGTTGCATCAATCACTTTAACGGGGATCGGTTTTGCTTCCATTTCGTTACCACATTGTTTTTTATTTTAGTGGTTGGACTAGGGCAAGAAGTGTGCCGAAATTAATTAACGTTAAACTTCTGATTTTATGGGTTTATTTTGTTTTGGCCTAGGTTGTTTTTCGTGATATATCGCTAATTCGCTATATTTAGCGAATTAGCCGTTGATTAGTTAGGGTTTTATCTTGTCATACTGCGTTTATTTACGCTTATGAATACCGAGCTTTTTCATTTTTGAACGCAAAGTGCTTTCTGGTACGCCAGCAATTTGCGCGGCGCCATGGGGGCCACTAATCCGACCTTGAGTTTGTTTGATGAGTGCTCGTATATACTCTGTCTCCATTTGCTTGAGGCTTTTGTTGTGGTTTTTCTGTTTGCCTCGGTCAGCATTAAGTGGCGTGGTTAGAGTCAGGTAGTTGTCTTGGCAAATAATGGCTTCACGCTCTAATACATTTTGTAGTTCGCGAATGTTGCCCGGCCAAGAATAAGCCATTAACTCATTTAGGGTTTGGCTGGTAGCATGAGTGATTGATTTACCAAGTTTTTTGTTTAGTTGTGACAGGATGCTCGAGACTAATAAGGGTACATCTGCTATGCGTTGGGTAAGGCTAGGTACTTCAATAGGAAATACATTTAAGCGATAAAACAAGTCCATTCGAAAGCTGCCAGCTTCAACCATTTTACTCAAATCGCGATTGGTTGCGGCAATAATGCGAATATCCACCTTGATGGTTTTACTGCCACCCACCCGCTCTAATTCCTGCTCTTGTAGCACGCGTAATAACTTTGATTGCGCCGCAGGGCTTAGCTCACCTATTTCATCTAAAAATAAGGTGCCTTTGTCGGCCAATTCAAAACGGCCTTTACGACGCTCGAATGCACCGGTGAAAGCGCCTTTTTCATGGCCAAACAGCTCACTTTCCAACAAATTAGGTGAAATTGCTGCGCAGTTTACTTTCACCAGTGGCCGATTTTGGCGTTGGCTTAAACTATGTAGGCTGCGCGCGACCAGCTCTTTACCGGTGCCGTTTTCGCCGCGTATTAACACCGTACTGTCGGTGCTTGCTACTAGCTTAATTTGCGCCATCATGGCATTAAATATTGGGGTGTTACCCACCATGCCATGAATATTATGCTCGTTGTCGATTTCAGTTTTTAGATAGAGGTTTTCATCTTGCAGTTGTTGCGATAAGGCTTGTACTTGTTTTAATGCATTGCGCAACGCTTGCTCGGTTTGCCGTTGTAGTGATATATCGCGAAATATCGCCACCACGCCGATCATGCGCTCGTCTTTGTAAATAGGGGTAGAAGTGTATTCAACAGCAAAGCAGCTACCGTCTTTGCGCCAGAACACTTCGTTATCGATATGTCTGGGTTTGCCGTCGTGTAAAGTGGCGTAAATATGGCATTCTTCCATCGGATAATGGCTGCCATCACTGTGGCTGTGATGATGAAACTGATGAATGGATTGGCCAATTAACTCATCAGCACGCCATTGGGTCATTTGCTCGGCGGCCTTATTAATAAATACCGCATGGCCATTTAAATCAAAGCCATAAATACCTTCACCCACGGCATCAAGCAGTAATTGGTTTTCCGGTAAAAACTCGGCTACGCCTTTATTCATTGTCGGGTCCAGTATTATCCTTGGGTTGATTGTGCGTAGTATAACTTTATTCGCGAAATATCACGACATATCTATTGGTATCAGCCCTCATTGTGCATGACTCACCCAGCCTTTACGCTTCTTTACTCAAGTTAGCAATCCCTTTAAAGCGATTCTTGTTATATTGCGCTTTCTTTGTGTTTTAATCGTATGTCTGGTTTATTGGCAGCATAGTTAGGTGGGAATTTGTGATGACCAAGACAAAGTGGTCGATGTTACTGTTAGTTAGTGGTTTAGCGGCAGTTTTGTATTACGGTTGGATTGGCTCAAGTGAAGCGGTTAAGCCTAGTGTAAAAGCAACGCGTCAGGTTGAAGTGGTGACGGGTGAAGTGCAAGCTTATGGCGTAGCGCAACGATTAAGCCTAGTGGGCAGTTTAACGGCGCAGCAGTCTGTCGACTTGGCTTTTCAAATATTTGCGCCAGTGGCTGATATTTTAGTTAAAGCCAATGCTGAAGTGGTTCCCAATCAAGTGTTGGTGCAGTTAGATGACAGTAAAGCTCGCGCAGCCTTTGTTGAAGCGCAATCAGTATTAACTGAAGAGCAACGCAAACTTAAAGAATTTCAACGAATTGTCAGTCGCGGTGCAATTACTCAGACCGAGCTAGACGCGCAGCGCGCCAGTGTTGATGTCGCCAGCGCACGGTTAGCGGCAGCGCAGGCAGCGCTTGACGATCACCAATTACGAGCACCATTTGCTGGCACGCTGGGGTTAATTGATGTCAATTTAGGTGATATGAAAACCGTTGGCGAGGCGGTGATGAACCTAGATAACCTCAATACTATGCGGCTAGATTTATCGGTACCTGAGCGTTATCTTTCACAAATTTCTACGGGTATGAGCATTATCGCCAAGGCGCGAGCTTGGCCTGAGCATAACTTTGTTGGTCAAGTGGTCGCCATTGACTCACGTGTTAATCAAGACACTTTAAACGTGCGGGTGCGGGTGAACTTTGATAATCCCGACAAGCGGCTTAAGCCGGGCATGTTTATGTCGGCAACCATGACATTTCCTGAGCAAACGGCACCGGTTATTCCAGTACAGGCATTAGAATATTCAGGCACGAAACGGTTTGTTTATCTGTTGCAAGAAGATGGCACTGTCGCCCGTACCGAGGTGGTGTTGGGCGCTAGGGTAAATAATGATGTGTTAATTGAATCAGGCTTAGCGGTAGGCGACCAAATTGTAGTGCAAGGCTTGGTGAATATGCGTGATCGTATCAAAGTAAAAGATTTACAGGCAGCCAACGGGGAACCGAGTTAGATGTTACTTTCTGATGTTGCTATCAAGCGGCCTGTTTTCGGTATTGTATTAAGCTTACTGTTAGTTATTTTTGGGCTTGTTTCGTTTACTAAGATGTCAGTGCGGGAAATGCCTGAGGTCGAGAACCCGGTTGTTACCATTAACACCACCTACACGGGGGCTTCGGCATCGATCATGGAAAGCCAAGTCACCAAAACCTTAGAAGACCAGCTCAGTGGTATTAGTGGTATCGACAATATTACCTCGGTCAGTCGCAATGGTATGTCGCGCATTACTATCAATTTTTTGCTGGATTGGAATATTACCGAAGGCGTTAGTGATGTTCGTGATGCAGTGGCTAGAGCGCAAGGGCGTCTGCCAGATGAAGCTGATGATCCAGTGGTATCGAAAGATAATGGCTCAGGGGAGCCCTCGGTTTACATTAATTTAGAATCTTCAGAAATGGATCGTACCCAGCTAACTGACTATGCCGAACGGGTGTTGGCTGATCGCTTTAGCTTTATTTCTGGTGTGAGTGACATTGGTATCAGCGGCGCCTTGTATAAGGTGATGTATGTACAGCTAGACCCTGAGTTAATGGCGGGTCGTGGCGTTACCTCTAGTGATGTGCTGAATGCATTAAAAAAAGAGAACATGGAAACACCAGGTGGTGAGGTGCGTAATGATGTGACCACCATGCCAGTGCGTACTAGTCGTCTTTATTTACAGCCTGAAGACTTTGAGTACCTTGCGGTAAAGCAAAACCCTAATGCCCCGCCAACCTATCTAAAATATATCGCTAAGGTATGGATTGGCGCGCAAAATGAAAGTTCAACCTTTAAAAGCAATGGGGTACAGAATTTAAGTTTAGGTATTATTCCCCAGTCTGACGCCAACCCTCTAACGGTAGCGAAGCAAGTACGCGCTGAGGTGGATAAACTACAAAGTGTATTGCCTGCGGGTACTCAGCTGTTTGTAGATTACGATGCCACGCTCTTTATTGAACGTTCTATCCAAGAAGTCTACAACACCTTAATGATTACCGGTGGCTTAGTGATCTTGGTGCTGTATCTATTTATTGGTCAAGCTCGCGCCACGTTCATTCCTGCTATTACCGTTCCTGTGTCGCTGATTTCGGCATTTATTGTGGCGTATTTCTTTGGTTTTTCAATCAATCTATTGACATTGATGGCGTTAATTCTGGCCATCGGTTTAGTCGTAGATGACACCATAGTGGTGATAGAAAATATTTTGCACTACTTAGAACAAGGGGAGTCGCCCTTGGTTGCCGCGTTTAAAGGCTGTCGTGAGGTGGGATTTGCAGTGGTTGCCACCACGTTAGTGTTAGTGATGGTGTTTATTCCCATCGCCTTTATGGAGGGTATGATTGGCCGCTTGTTTACCGAGTTTGCGGTGCTGCTTGCGATTGCAGTGAGCTTTTCATCTTTTGTCGCGCTGACCTTATCGCCAGTGCTGGCGAGTAAGTTGTTTAAAGGTGAATTAAAAAAAGGACCGATCGCACTAAAAATGGATGCAGGCTTTAGCCGCATAGAGCAAGGCTACCGTAGCTTATTAAGTAAAGTCGTGATTTATCCTTGGCTATCACCTGCTGTGATTTTGGCTTGTTTGCTAGGCTGTTATTATTTAGTGCAAGAGGTACCCAATCAGTTAGCGCCGCAGGAAGATCGCGGGGTGATTTTTGCTTTTGTGAAAGGCGCAGAGGGCACCAGTTATAACCGCATGATCAAAAATGTGGAACAAGTTGAGCGACAACTATTGCCCCTTGTTGGTCAGGGAACGATCCGCTCGATGAGTGTGCAAGCGCCTGCTTTTGGCGGCCGTGCCGGTGATAACACAGCCTTTGTGATCATGCAGTTAGAGGATTGGGAGCAACGTAGTATTAGTGCGTCTGACTCCCTTAAGCTGGTGAAAGACGCCTTAGTGGGCATACCTGATGTACGTGTTTGGCCAATGCTGCCAGGTTTTCGCGGCGGCTCAAGTGATCCGGTGCAGTTTGTATTGCGTGGCGGTGATTACAAAGAGCTGTTTGAGTATGCCAGTCAGTTAAAGGAAAGGGTGCAACAGAGTGGCCTGTTTACTGGGCCCGATTTAGATTACGCCGAAACCACACCTGAACTAGTCGTGCATATTGATCGCGCTCGCGCTGCGCAATTGGGGGTGAGCGTACAAGAAATTGCCGACACGTTAGAAGTGATGCTAGGTGGGCAGACAGAAACGACCTTTATCGATCGCGGTGAAGAATACGATGTATATCTGCGCGGCGATGAAAATCGTTTTAATAATGCCAGTGATTTAAGTCAAATATACCTGCGTACGCAAACTGGTGAGTTAATCACCCTCGACACGGTCACCGATATTGAAGAAGTGGCGTCGGCGCGGCGCCTGAGTCATTTGCAAAAGCAAAAGTCGATAACCTTAAGTGCCAGCTTAGCCGATGGCGTGACTTTAGGTGAGGGACTTGCCTACTTAGAGCAACAAGCCCAAACCATGTTACCCCCTGATATTAGTATGGATTACAGCGGTGAGTCGAAAGACTTTAAAGATAACCAAAGTGATATTCTCATCGTGTTTGCGCTGGCTCTGCTGGTGGCTTATTTGGTGTTAGCCGCGCAGTTTGAAAGCTTTATTAACCCGCTGGTGGTGATGTTTACGGTGCCCATGGGCATTGTGGGTGGCTTGCTTGGCTTGTGGTTAACGCAGGGCAGCTTAAACATTTACAGTCAAATTGGCATGATCATGCTAATTGGCATGGTAACCAAAAATGGTATTTTGATTGTTGAGTTTGCCAACCAATTACGCGACAAAGGCATTGCTTTTGAAGAGGCTGTGTTAGCGGCGGCATCAAGACGCTTACGCCCGATTTTAATGACCGCATTTACCACCTTAATAGGTGCTATTCCCTTGATTATGTCAACGGGAGCGGGCGCGGAAAGTCGCATCGCGGTGGGCACAGTGATCTTCTCAGGGATGGCACTGGCGACCTTAGTCACCTTATTCGTGATCCCGTCTATGTACCAACTGATGGCGCGTCACACCCATTCGCCTGAGTATGTGGCAAGGTTGTTGGATCAGCAGTTGAAAGCAAATGGCTAAGGGAAAACACACTTTTATCCTTGGTGAGGATTAAACAAGTTGCGTTCAACAGCCATTAACGGAGGCCTGCCGATTTAATTATCGGTCTCAATTTTCGAGTTGGCTAACTCACGTTGCAAGGGCGGGCATAGATTGCCGTCCTTTGCTATTTGCTGTTGTAACCAACGGCGAAAAATTTGTGCTTTTTCACTGACCGGGCGGTTTTTCGCGGTAACCAAAAAATAGCCGTAGTCAGAGGCGATACTGGTCTCAAATAACCTGACCAGTTGGCCATTGGCCAGCTCTTCTCCCACTAAGCTTTGGCGTGCTAATGTTACCCCTTGTCCTGATACTGCTGCTGTGATTGCGAGGCTAGCATCACTAATGCTTAAGTTGTCTTTTAACTTCAAGGCCGGATAACCTGCGGCGCGAAGCCAAGTATTCCAGCTGGTATTGGTGGTCAGAAAATCATTAATAATAGTGACTTGAGTAAGATCAGGTGCGCTCGCTAATGACTTGTTAGCAAGCTTCATGCTCTCCAATAATTTAGGCGAACAGACCGGAAATAAGTTGTCACTCATCAAGGCTTCACTGTCGCAGTTCGGGTATTCACCTAAGCCAAAACGAATCGCTAAATCAAAATCCGATTGTGCTAAATCGACTACTTGTAAGCTTGGCGTTAAACGCACTTCAATCTCGGGATATTGCTCCAGAAAATGCCATAACCTTGGCACCAACCAACGGGAACAAAATGACGGTAACGCCGAGATATTTAATGCTCCAGTGGTGCTAGAAAGGGATACTTTTTGCATGCCGTCGGCGAGTAAAGTTAGGGATTGGCTGACATAAGGCAAAAACGCAAGGCCTTGTTCGGTCAAGCTTAAACGACGGCTGTGACGTACAAATAAGGGGGCCCCCACTTGTTGTTCAAGGTTGCGAATGTGCTGACTAACGGCGGCTTGGGTAATAAATAAATCTTGTGCCGCTAAGGTAAAACTTAAATGTTTGGCCGCACTTTCAAAGCAGCGTAGCGACATGATGGGTGGCAGGTGAGTATTCATATAGATAAGTTTTACTTATGTAAAGATAAGAATCTATCGTTTGTTTATTAGTCAGGTCAAGCCTAAATTATTTATCAAACCTAGATGGATAGTGAGGGTGTATGCAATTAGTGACTAGATTGGTGAGTGTTGATAAAGGGTGGGCGAAACTTAAAAATATTTGCCTTGTAATAAGCTGTACTTACAATGAAATGCAGCGGCGGCGACGCACTCGTCAACAATTAGCACAGTTGTCGGCTCATCAGCTGAAAGACATTGGTATTGATCCTGCTCAGCAGCAAGAAGAAATTCGTAAATATTTTTGGCAACGATAGTGTGCGAGTGAGGTGTTATTGCTATTTTGGCTGACAGTCTCATTTGGAATTAACAAAGGCGTAAGTAATGACTGATATTCAAGGTAGCTGTTTATGTGGACGGGTGGTGTTTAGCTGCGACAATCGCTTTAGCCAATTTCATTTTTGTCATTGCCAGCAATGCCAAAAAACCTCGGGCTCGGCCCATGCAGCCAATTTGTTTACAGAGCCGAGTAATATTAACTGGCTCAAGGGGCAAGATCAGATCAAGCGCTTCGATGTGCCCGGTCGTGCTATTTCAAGCGCCTTTTGCCAACACTGTGGCTGTGCCATGCCGTACCTGTCTGGCACGGGTAAGGCTTTGGTGGTACCGGCGGGTTGTTTAGATGGTGAGCCGAATATCGCCGTGGATGATCAGATTTTTTGGGCAGAGCGTGCATCTTGGTATGATGCAGCCTTGGCTAGTCAGTGTTTTTTGGGGTTTCCTAGGGTCTGTTGATCTTTGCTGGTTAATTTTTGTTCGAGATAAAAGCGTTTTGAGCAAGGCGAGCAGTGTGTAGCTTAGCATTCTAAGTAAATACTGCTCAACGATGGGCAAAACGCTTTTAGCCGAATCCGTAGGACAGCGTTTGTTGGGTATTTCTACTGCGTTATCGCCTTTTCGTGTAGCTAGCTACACCACAAAAGCGCTGCCTTGTATAAATACCCAACAATTCGCTGCAAAAACAATCACGAAAGATCAACAGACCCTAAGTAATCAGCAAGGTTTACTCGCCTCTTTTAATGCTTCAGCTAGATGCTCGCTGAGGTAGTGCCAAACTTCGTTGACTGCCCGGCTGCGCGCATTTTTTTCTAAACAAACCAAATGAATAGGAGCCGCATCAGGGTGATGCCATTGGCTTAGTACAGGAACCAGCTGGCCTTTTTTTAGCTCGGGCTGAATTAATATGGGATCAACTCGAATAATCCCCATGTCCATACAAGCGAGTTCTACTAAGGTGCGGCCATCGTCAGATGCGGTGGATGGAGTAATACGTAAGGTTTGTATTTCGCCACTTGGGCTGCAAAAGTGCCAGTGATCCATTGTCAGCTTTTGATGACGGAAGATTAAGCACTGGTGAGCAGCCAGATCGTCTGGCTTATCAAGCTTAGGCGCGTGTTTAAGGTAGTTAGGACTAGCAAAGCAAGCCCATGATTTAGTGCCAATATGACGAGCAACTAATGACGAATCAGATAATTGACCCACCCTTAGTGCGATGTCTATGCCTAGTTCAATCAGGTCAACGACGCGATCATCAAGGTTAATTTCTACCACTATGTCGGGAAATAGTTGCTTTAAATGTGGCAACAAAGGCAATAGGTAACGTTGGCCGATAATAGTGGAACTGCTGATTTTAACCCGCCCGCTGGGTTTGGCTTGGGCTTGTTCGGTTAGCTTGGCGGTATTGTTAAGTAGGTCGGTTAGTGAATCAGTGATGACGAGTAATTCTTTGCCGGCATCAGTGAGGTTTAACTGCCGAGTGCTGCGTTGCAATAACCTCAAACCCAATTGCTTTTCAAGCTGGGCAATTTTCTTACTGACTGAGGAGCGCGGCAATTGCAGCGCGTCAGCTGTGGCTTGAAAACTGCCTAATTGAGTAACACGACGAAATAGGTACAGATTAGGCAGTTGCAAGTGCAAAGTCGTGGTATCAATATTCATTTTGGTTCCCATATAGAAACAATATGTTTCTTATATCGTGTCTTATTGGAAATAATTCTCCAAGGTATGCTGTTCTTCGTCAACTCATATATTCAGGAGATCAGTTATGTCATCCACACTACAAGGAAAAACCATATTAATCACTGGCGCAACCGCAGGCATTGGCTTTGCAACGGCGCAATCATTACTGCAACAAGGTGCGCGATTAGTGATCACTGGTCGCAATCAAGAACGCTTAAATCAAGCCGTCAGAAAGTTGGGCGAGAGGGTGATACCCGTATTGTGCGACAGTGCTAATGTTGCGCAAATCCAACAAATGGCAACTCAGTTACAGCGCGATAACATCAAGCTTGATGGACTAATTTTAAACGCCGGCGTTTTCTATCCGGTGGCCTTTGAGCAAATGAGCTTAGATAACTTAAACACCACCATGGCGGTTAACTTTAATGGCCCAACGTTAACCTTGCAGGCGTTGTTACCTTGTTTGAATAACCCATCTAGCGTGGTCTTTATTTCCAGTGTGGCGGTGCTTAAAGCCTTTGCTACTGCGGGCGTTTATAGTGCTAGCAAAGCCGCCTTTGAAGGCTTGGCAAGGGTTCTTAATTTAGAGCTTGCTGAACGTGGTATTCGTATTAATTCGATTCGCCCAGGCGTAACGGCAACGGAAATCCAAGCTAAAGCAGGCATGGATCAAGACGCTATTAGTGGATTTTTTGAATCGTTGAGTAGCACGCCCGTGGGCAGAGTGTTAACGCCAGAGGATTTAGTGCCTGCTATTAACTATTTAATTTCCGATGCGAGTATTGGCTTACGCAATGCGTATATCGACATTGATGGTGGTTTTGGTCTTTAGTCCGAGTCCTAAGGAAGAGTATCTTTTATCCAAGTGTAAAAGCATCAGGTTCAGCTTGGTGCTTTTTTCGTTAACCCAAAAAGGTGCTCACGGGCTTGCAGGTACTGTGATAACTCTCCAGTTGGATCAAGCCTTGTAAAATAAAGCCGTGGTAACGAGCTTGAGCAAGTTGATGATCAAGGCTCGGCGCAAAATAGTAAGTTATGTCTTCAGCACCTGTTTGCTCTACCGGAATAAGTTGTAACTCACCCCAAGGCGCAAGCTGAGTGGTGATAGGGGCCTTAACTTGGTATTGATAAGGCTCGATACCATCGGAAGCTTGGCGAATTAAGCTAAACTGCTGTTGCCCCTGTAGCACGAGCTCGCGGATTTGAATGGCTAAGGTGTCAACATCGCGCAGTGGAATATGCGTTGAGTGGTAGCTTGTTGTTTTGCCATCCAGTTTAACTTGAGAATCGAAGCCGTTATTGCTAAACGAGGCATGCATGTCACGGGATCTAAACCCCGACACCTGTTGCTGAAATTGCGTGGTGAGCCATGCTTGTTCAGTGTTAGACCAAGTCAGTTCGGCGCGCTGTTGATACTGAGTGGCAATCCCTAAAATAGCGGCGTGACTGTTTGAGGTTATCACCGCTGACTGACCCTGCCAAGCTTCCGTTCTGGTCATGGTTCCAGTATGTAAATCGCCAAGGTAAACAGAATAGCTAGCTGCGCGACTGCATTGTTTGGAATTATTACTGGCTGACACGGGATAGCTCGCCATTAGGCACGCTAGCAATAACATGGCGTGATGCATCCAGCGCATCTCGGTACAGTTTTTAAAATACTTCATTAACATTGAGATAGAAGTTAGTGTCATTTTTGCCAACACCTACGTCAAAGCGTAAATTGATCTGGTCTTTAAGATTAAAACGCAAGCCAGTGCCATAGGAGGTGAGTACGTCATCATTGAGTTTGCTAACGTGAGAGGCAACACTGCCCGCCGCGCCCCAAAATACCATGCCAAAGCGTTGGTAAATGGGTAAGCGGTATTCAACCTGTCCCATCATCATTTGTTCATCACGATAGCGCCCCTTGATATAGCCACGCATGGCATTTGAACCGCCTAAATCCGGCAATAAATTCCATGGCACATCGCCATCGGTAAAATGCCCTTGTAGTTGCCAAGCGATCAAGCCCGGTGCTGATGGCAGGTCAATATAGTTCGCTAATTCAACGTCATAAGTTGAAAACGAAGCATATGCATCATTGTGATAAAGCCCAGCGTCAATCTGAAATAGCCAACCTTTGCTGGCGTTTAAGCGGTAATCTCTTGAATCGTAAATACTGCTGAGCACCGCGCCCGCACTAACATTGCTAGGTAATACGCCATCGGCATCTACCTTAGTGCCTGTTTCGACAAACTCTAACTTGTCTGCGCTGGCGTAAAGCAAGTCAGCCCCAACACCGAGAAAGTAATTATCAGCAAACTCAGTCATCCAACCTGGCTTAAAGCGCAATAGCTGTTCATCAAACTCATGCTTGTTGGTATCAATATCGCCATTAAGGATGCCGCGTCCATAATAGACGGCGGCTTCATTATGCAGCTCTAATTCCAGCAACAGCCGCTGCCTGCCTTGGTTTAAAAAGGTCATGCTTTCTACTTCAACGCCGTAAGATTTATTAGCAGAAGCAAAAGAGTTAATGACTAAAGAAGAAGGCTGCTCTTGCTTGGTCGCATCGCCAGTTTTATACAAACCAACCACCAATAATCCGACACCAAATTTTTTCTCTGGCGTGTAATAAGCGGTGGGCAAATAACTCATATCGATGGTTTTACTGTCGTCAAACCCTCCGTCAGCACCAAATACCGATAATGTATTGTCAATCCACGTTGGCTCCATGTCTGCTGGTGTATCAAATAAAGGCTCAACAACGGCATGCGCGCTATTGGCGCACAGCAACAGGGATAACAATAGTTTTCGGGTCATAACGGCTCGGTTCGGGTAAGGGGAATTATTTGGTGGATTTTTATAACATACTTTAACGCATCATTAGGTGTGGATTATTGCATCCTTATGTTTTATTTTTATGATTATTTGAACTTACCTTGACGCCAATTGGGGCTGATAAAGGACTATTTATGCCTTCTTTCCAATTTTTTAAGCGCCATGACAGCGGCTCATTAACTTATCTGGATGTCGATTCAGCGACCTTTGCGGATGAAAAATCGCAGCTACTTGAGCAAGGCTTTGAGGTAGCGAATAATCATTATATTCAAGCTGCCACTGCTGAAGAAGCCTTGACACTAGCTGCCCAGCCACAATTAGAAGCGCTGGATAGCTATGGCGCTTTAACCCAGTCAATGATTGGTGTGTATGAGCTGATCAAAGCGCCTTTTAAAAAATGAAATCAGGAATATTTTGTTTAAGCTCAAATTATTTCTGATTAAGCTGATAACTCAACTAGCTAAAGCGTTACTAGCTATAGCCTTGGTGATAGTGCTTTTCGCCAGCTTGGCTTTCGGGCTTAATCATCATTATCGCACGCCCTTGCAACAGTTTTGCTCGGAAGTTGAGTTAAATAAGCCTGTTAGTGATGTGATAACGCTGGCCGAAGGGCATTCGTTTTTTATTTTGGATATGCGTGACAAATACGACAGGGTGGGCATATTGAATCATCGGGCGCATTATTTTCGCTACGAATGTGCGATCACTGTGGTGAATGATGTTGTGACCGAAGCTAAGATGGTAATCGCAGATTAACCCAAGGGATTAAGGTAATGATTGCAGTAAACGGACGTTTTAATATTTACAATCAAGTGGATAAGGTTGATTTAGCGAGAGTAAAAGCCTTACTCGGTTTATCCTATTGGGCGGCGCAGCGAAGCTTAGAAGACATCGCCACGTCAGTACAACACTCGCAATGTTTTTCCCTTTATGATCAGCAATATCAAATCGGTTTTGCCCGAATTGTCACCGATTATGTGTCGTTTGCGTACTTAGCCGATGTCATCATTGACCCTGAATATCGCGGCCAAGGGCTGGGTAAATGGTTAGTCGAAACCGTGGTCAGCGATCCGCGTTGGCAAGGTAAGCTACTGATGTTAGCCACCGATGACGCCCATGGCCTCTATCAACGTCATGGCTTTGCCGAAAGTAGCAAACTGATGGGCATGGGTATCAGAGAGCAAAGATAATGCAGCCGATTGATGATGGTTTGGTAAGCGCGGCAGAAATAGCCTTTTTAGGTAGCTACCTCGTATGTAGCGTGCGAGTTTAAAAGTATGTGATTGTTAATGAATAGAATTCATAGTTATGATTTATTTAAGCGATTAAAGTTTAGGTATCGATTGTTAACACGATTTGTAGCGTTTTCTGCGTTGATGCCATCTGTTGGAGTAATGTTTTTCTTTATACCTTTCTTTGAATCTATAGAGGAAAATTATTCAAGAAGTACTGTTGGGCTTATTGCTATTACCTGTATTTTGCCTATGTGTGTCTGTAATTTCGTAGCAGTATTTTATGGGTATCGATTTATCCTTAAGAAGAGAATCGGAATCACTAACGAGCAATATAAGCTTTTGGCATGGTGCAAGTGGTATCCAGCATCGTGGCTCAAACGTTAGTCAAATCAATAGATGGGGCGGTCATTTTGAATGAGTAATTACAATGGGTTTAGATGCTGTCGAATTTATAATTTCGATTGAGAAACATTATTCAATCACTCTGCCGGGCGAAGATATGGAAACGTTAGGTGTTGTCGGTGATTTTGTTGTCTACGTTGCAAATGCCTGCGAGATGCAAAATGGCAATGAAGTAGAGTTTGAAGAGGTGTATGAGACAATAAAGTGTTTCCTAAATCGTGATTTTGACATCCCTTGCAATGAAATAAATCTGAAATCTCGTTTTGTCGATGACCTAGGAATGGGGTAGCGATGAGAAAACGGGCTATCATTAAATGATCGTTAGATTGAGCAAAACATGACCATATCCTTTGTGACTCCCAGGCTAAGCGTGGTTGAAGTGGAAGTCGGCATTTCCTTGTCGGATCGCTCGCAATTACTTGCTTGCGTACCAACGATCCTGACGCCTGCGGTGGTTGCTGCGTTACCGGCTGATTTTCATGATGTGAATACACCCGCTGCGGCCGAAGTTTGGTTGGATAGTATGTTATCGCAAAGCCGTTTGCTGCTAGTAAAATCCACCAGTAATGATGTTATTGGCTTCTTATTTGTTTATGTCACACAGGGAAACTTTGCCCATATCGGTTATTTATTGGCGCAAGCTTATTGGGGTAAGGGGTTAGCAACTGAGCTGTTGTATGGGTTCATGGCTGATGTTGGCAATACACAACCTTGGCAAAAGCTAGTAGCGGGCGTTGACCAAACCAATATTGCATCCGCTAAGCTCCTTAAGAAGTTAGGTTTTGTTGAACAAATGCCTGATGAAAGTAGTGTGGCTATGTTTGAGTATATTTTGCCCCAAACACAAGTTTGAAGCAGCTACCAAAGCTAGGGAGTGTAAAACGGAACTGTCATTATTTACCTGCCGCTCAAATGTCCTCATCCTGATACGGATGCCCTTCAAACCAACTCTCTAAAAACTCAATGAAATACTTAACCTTAGGCGGTGTGTACTGACGCACAGGGTAGAGGGCAAATAAGGTCATAATGGGTTTAGTTGCATCGCCTAGTATTTCTACCACTTCTCCTGCTTGTAGGGCGTGGTGACAGATAAACCGAGGAATATAGCCTATTCCTAGCCCTTGCTTGATCATTTCCAGTAAGAACACTGAGCTATTGGCTTTGAGCGGACCCGCTATGGGCACGGGGTCTACGCCAACTGGCCAAAGGTTTTTATGACGAAAATAACTGTATTCAAAACAGTGATGTTGCTGTAAATCTTGCGGTGTTTGGATGGTAGGGTGAGTGGCTAAATATTCAGGTGAGGCACAAATACTATAGCTAAACTTGGTGATTTTTTTGCCGACATAGGCTGAGTCAAACTCACGACTAGCGACCCTAAGGCCAAGGTCAAAGTTATGCTCAAGTAAATCTTGTGCCATATCGCTCAGCTCAACGTCTAGCTCAATTTGTGGATATTGTTTCATAAATGCCGCCAGTGCGGGGGCGAGCACGGTTGAGCCTAGCGCCATCGGCACGTTAATACGCAATCGTCCCTTCGCCGAGTGCTGTGACGCTTGTAGCTGTACTTCGGTGTCTTCAAGGCGTTTTAAAATTTCGCGGCAGCTGACTAGATAGTCTTCTCCCAACTCCGTCATTTGCAGGCGACGGGTTGATCTTTGTAATAAACGAACCCCTAAATTGTCTTCTAACTGGCTGATTTGTTTGCTTATCATTGATTTACTTGTACCAAGCTGCTCGGCCACGCGGGAAAAGCTACCTAGCTCAACCACGCGAACATAAAGCTGCATTGCTTTTAACTTGTCCATTGTTATTGTTTCCATAAGGGAAAAAGACTTTGCTAATTGTGACTATATATCAGTTCAATAGCGGGGTTTATAGTGTACTCAAATCAACCACACCACAAACAGAGGTTAAACATGTACACACTATATTTCTCACCTGGCGCTTGTTCGTTGGCTACTCAAGTTATTTTACGCGAACTAAATCTGCCTTTCACCTTGGTTAATCGCAACAATGTAGAGGGTTTTCAGGCTATTAACCCCGTTGGCGCGGTGCCTGCTCTAGGCCATCGCGACCAGGTGATCACCGAGGGTGCGGCGATTATTTTACATTTGCTGCAAAATCATCCGAATGACTTGTTACCACAAAGTGCAGTTGAAAAAGAAGCAGCCATTCAGCAGCTATTATTTGCCAACGCAACAGTACATCCTGCTTATAGCAAGTTGTTTTTTATTGCATCGGCACTACCTGAGGGCGAGGCACAAACCACTGCACTACAGGCCGCAGCGGTGGGGATTAATAAGCTATGGGTTCATATTGAGCACATTTTGCAACAGCAGCCTTATCTTGCTGGTGAGCGCCTGACGCCTGCGGACATACTATTGAGTGTGTACGAAACTTGGGGCCAATATTTTAATGTTGATATTCAACTAGGGCCAAAAACTCAAGCCTTGCTGCAGCAAATTCGTCAACGTGACAGCTATGTTGCTGCAGTTGCCGCTGAGCAACAGGTGGCTTAATCATGGCTGAAGCTGCGTCGGATCTAGCCATTATTGAATCTATGATTGGTAGTTATTTTAAAGGGTTACATAGCGCCGATACCAAGTTGTTAGACAGCTTGTTTGATGACAACGTCAGCCTGTATGCCCCTGGGATCCGCCGCACTAAGGCGCAGTGGCTCGAGTTGGTCGCTAATCGTCCAGTGCCGCAGGCCCTTGGTCATCCATATCGCTATCAAATCTTGTCAATTGAGCTTTGCGGTGAGCAGGCATTCGCTAAGTTAAGCTGCCCATTGCTCGGTGAACAATACATAGATTTTTTAGGTTTTTTACATGAGCAAGGGCAGTGGACTATTGTTTCCAAACAGTATGCCAACAACCCATTTTTACAATTAAAACAATAAGGAAAGGTTATGCCATATGTGAATATCAAGATTACCAACGAAGGTGTGAGTACGGCGCAAAAGCAGCAGCTAATTGCGGGTACCACCGAGCTGCTGGTAAAGGTGTTAAATAAAGATCCCGCCACTACCTTTGTGCTAATCGAAGAAGTGAATACCGATAACTGGGGAGTTGGTTATGACTCAGTAACCACATTGCGCCAGCAGAAACAAAACACTAAATCCTAACGCTAAGGTGCTGTTTAGGCCATATTTGCAGTGGTTAGATTGTGTATAAACGACCTTCGGTTATAGTGACCTAGCTAAACAAATAATCAACGGTGACCCTAAACTAGGGTCATTTCATGTTTGGCTATCTCATTGCACTAGTACCAGCTACGCCTTTTTTCACTGTAAGCGCCTTGTTCAAGATATAAAAAAGCTGCAAAAGCCGATACGTTAAAAGGGTGAGCCCGATGGTCAAAGGCTCTCCTCCAAAAAGTAGCACTAAATCCCCAACAAACTGCTAAATCAGCATAATCCTCATCCAGTAGAAAAAGACTAAGCGATTGAATCCAAATAGGAACTCGGCTATGGTTTGGTGCATCAATAAAATGTTAAAAATAAGTGAGCGCTAGGTTCACCTATGTGATTTGGCAAGTTTGGCACGAAAAAATGTAACTTAATGGAATACAAATGAATAAATTGAGTAATGATTATTTAACTGAATGTAAGAAAGCGCTAGATGCAGAGCAAGCTCATAGCTTGTCAACTACCAATAACTGGGTGCATGTGAATAGGGAGCTTGTCCACCAAGATTGGGATGTTCTGTATAAAAAATTAGCAAAATACGCAGATGAAGCAGCTGTTGATAACGTAAATGTTCAGGCACTAATGAAAGAGCATTATGAAATAGCATGTAGATTTTATACCCCTTCTAAAGAAGCATACATAGGTATGGGGATATTTTATAAAGAAAATGAAGACATGAAAAAATTTCACAATTCGTATCATCCAGACATGGTTGATTATTTGGGCGATGCAATTGTTCATTACGCGGACAATAATTTATAAAATCTTATAGTAGATAGGTATAGATTAGGTTTGCGGCGCACCTGATTTAGGCGCTAATAACGCTATCGTGATGTTATTGGATTATGACAATAGTTTATTGAAAGCGTCATTGGATAAACTAACTTGAATAACACTGGGAGTGGTAACCAAGATGCATTCAATTCAATGCCAGTGCGGTAGCGTCCGCGGCCAACTAGAAGGCAGTGGAGTCCACAATCGACTCATCTGCCACTGTACCGATTGCCAAACGTTCGCAAAGTTTCTTGGCAAAGCGGCTGAGGTATTAGACCCGCAAGGCGGGACTGAGATTGTGCAAGTTGCGCAACCGCGTCTTCGCTTTTTGCATGGAGAAGATCGACTTTCTGCTGTACGCCTGAGTGAGAAGGGCATGGTTCGTTGGTATGCGTCGTGCTGTAACACTCCTATCGGCAACACGATGGCCAACCCAAAAATTTCATTTATTGGATTAATTCATTCCTCTCTCGATCATGCCCAGATGGATAAAGACTTCGGAACAAATATTGCGATCTTAAATACAGATGCCGCTCTGGGTGAGATAAAGCCCAAGCAGCGTGGTCTTATAGGCGTTATAACACGTTTTATCTGGCTTCTTGTCACGATGCGCATCAGTGGCCGCTACAAAAATTCGCCGCTGTTTAATGCATCAGGCTCGCCGCGAGTGGTGCCATCGATACTTACGTCCCGAGAGTTGGCGCAGTTGAAGGATGACGCATAACTAATACCTCATAACTTGGTTTCCAGCCCTTTTCTTGCTTCTGGTAATAAATAAAACCTTAGGTTAGAGTGCTTTAGATAACAACATGATTAAGGGAATATCAACATGCGCGTATACGGCGATGTGCAATCAGGTAACTGCTACAAGGTAAAACTGTTGATGGCGCTGCTGCAAATTGAGCATCAGTGGCAGGCGGTAGATATTTTAGCGGGTGATACCAAAACACCTGAATTTTTGGCTAAAAATGCCAATGGCAAAATTCCGTTAGTGGAGCTAGATGATGGCCGTTTGTTAGCCGAATCGAATGCGATTTTGGGTTACTTTGCTGCCGATACGGCGCTAATGCCAAGTGATAAATTCCAACAAGCTAAAGTGTATGAATGGTTGTTCTTTGAGCAATACAGCCATGAGCCTTTTGTCGCAGTAGCCCGTTTTATTCAGCATTATTTAGGCATGCCAGCGGCGCGCCTAGCTGAGTATGAATCGCTACAATCCGGTGGTAATAAAGCTTTATCGATCATGGAACAACAGCTCACGAAAACCCCTTTCTTAGTGGGTGACAGTTTAACTATTGCAGACATTGCACTATATGCTTACACCCATGTGGCCGGGCAAGGTGGTTTTGATTTAAACCGCTATCCGCATATTCAAGCTTGGTGTCAGCGCATTGCGCAGCAGCCGCATTATGTGGCGCTGGGTTAAGTAATGAGGCTGCTGTTTAATGTTATGGTGACCTTGGCGTTGATAGCGGCGGGCTTGATGGCAATCTTTACGTTTACTGCGCCGCCGCAGGTGGAAGCTAATTTTGCGGAAAAAGCGCCTAACTTTTTTGTATTGGCGAGAACAAGCAAAGGATACCAAAAAATAAAGCTAGCGCATGCCTTGGCTAACCCGTCTGATTATCAGTTTTGGCTTGACCAAGAAGAAGTAGCGTTAAATGTCGGCGATATTCACCACATCCGTGTGTTGCAGTCGGATCGGGATAGCCAGCTGATCCGCTTTAATTATGTTAACAGTTACAGCTCAACCTCTATTTATCGGGTCAGTAAAGACCAGCAATTAACGCCTGTGAGTTACGAAATAAACCATCAAATGGGGCAAGGTGTGATTGTTATGATTGCGTTTATTCCTTTAATATTTATTGCCCGCTGGCTGGCAAAATTGTTGGCAAATAGATTATTCCCCCCCGCGATTAAGCAAACTAATTCCTCAACTTAGGCCACATTGAGGAATTTAAACACTGCCCTTTAACCTTGTTCTTCACTAATATTCATCAGTAGGTGAATTATTGTTGAGGAGCGAGTATGGCAACGCTGAGTGAGCGGGTTGCGGGGCGACCGAAAGGGGATTCTGATGCGCGAAGTAGGTTAATTCGCGCGGCGTTGCAGCTATTCGGTAGTCGCAGCTTTGCGACGGTTTCAACGCGAGAATTAGCGCGACAAGCTGAAGTGGATGCTGCAATGATCCGTTATTACTTTGGCTCTAAAACCGGCTTGTTTGAAAGCATGGTGCGTGAAACGTTGGCATCGGTTTTAGCCAATCTACGTGACATGTCGGCCTCGGCTGCGCCCAGCGATCTTGCCAGCTTAATGCAAACTTACTACCAGGCCATGGCTCCTAACCCTGCTTTGCCGCGATTAATAGTGCGAGTTTTACAAGAGCCAGAGCACAGCGAGCCGCAGCGGATTTTATTAAATGTTTTTGCTGATGTAATGGAGCTATCTCGCCAATGGTTGGCTCGTGCGTTGATTAACTCTGGCAGCTTACGTGATGAAGTGAACCCCGAATTAGCGCGTTTAAGCTTAGTTAGCTTAATGGTCTTTCCATTAATTGCCCCACCAGTATTGATGCAACAATTTGGTTTTAGTGGTCAGCCTAATGAGTTAGCGCAATTAGTGGCGCATAATATCAGTGTATTACAGCATGGCTTGCTGAAGTCGTCTGACTCGGAGGACGCATAATGAAGTACTTAACTTTACTTGCTGTGTTAATGATCATCACGGGATGCACCGAGCCAGAGCCAAGGGCTTTTGGTCAGGTTGAGCGGGATCGGATGACATTAACCGCGCCTGTTAATGAAGTGATCAAGCAAATTTTGGTTGAAGAAGGGCAGCAAGTGAGTGCGGGTGACGCCTTACTGCGTTTGGATGATACGGTTGCCCAAGCACAACTGGCACAAAAACAAGCCGAGCTGGCGCAAATCCAAGCCAAGTTAGCAGAGCTGGTAGCTGGCGCGAGAGGCGAAGAAATTGCCCGTGCTAAAGCCAGCGTAGCGGAAGCGAAAGCCAATGTTACCGAAGCGCAGCAAGACTATGTACGTACTCAGCGCTTGTATAAAACCCGGGTGTTGACCAAAGCAGATTTAGACCAAGCCAAAGCTAACTTAGACACGGCAGATGCTAAGCAAGCCCAAGCCCAACAAAGTTTGAACGAGTTACAAAACGGTACGCGCAGTGAGCAAATAGATCAAGCTCGTGCCATGGTCAATGGTGCCCAAGCAGGCGTGGCCATTGCGCAAAAAAACTTGGCAGATTTAACCTTAATTACTGCACAGGCTGGCATTGTGGATGTTATGCCGTGGCAAGTAGGCGACCGTGTGGCCAAGGGGTCACAGCTGGTGGGGCTACTTGCTACTGAACGACCTTATGTAAGGGCTTATATTCCTGCCACTTGGCTCGATCGGGTATCAGTGGGGGCGCAGGTTAATATTTTAGTGGATAGCCGTGAGCAAAGTTTAACCGGCACTGTGCGCAAGGTGCGCAGTGAGCCTGCTTACACGCCATTCTATGCATTAAACGAGCGCGATCGAGCGCGCTTAATGTACCTAACCGATATTGATTTAGACGCCGCTGGTCAACAATTGCCCACGGGCATGGCCCTTGAAGTGGAGCTATTGCCATGAGTGCTGACTTGGCCATTGAAACTCATGGCATGAGCCGTGAGTTTTCCGGTGTGACAGCGGTCGACCAAGTCGATTTAGCCATCGCTACGGGCAGTATTTACGGCTTTTTAGGGCCGAATGGCTGCGGCAAATCTACCTCTATTAGGATGCTGACTGGATTATTAACGCCCAGTGCTGGTGAGATTAAAGTTCTCGGTGAAAACTTATTTGGTGCCGAGGAAAGAATACGCCGCCGCATTGGTTATATGACGCAAAAATTCTCCTTATACGACAACTTATCGGTGTTGGAAAATCTGGAATTTGTTGCGCGAATTTATGGCTTAAAGCGCAGCGAACGCCGCAGCCGTTTAGCTGAGTTGTTAAACTTGTATGAATTAGCAGGGCGTGAAAAACAATTGGCTGGCTCAATGAGCGGAGGGCAAAAGCAGCGCTTAGCCTTAGCGGCCGCGACATTACACCGCCCTGAACTGCTATTTTTAGACGAGCCCACTTCGGCGGTTGATCCCGAAAATCGCCGCGAATTTTGGGAACGATTATTTGATTTATGCGATCAAGGCACCACCATTTTAGTCTCAACCCATTATATGGATGAAGCCGAACGTTGCCATGGTTTGGCAATTTTAGAGCGCGGTATTAAACGTGCCGACGGCTCGCCGCAACAATTGATGGATGCAATGAATGCACAAGTGGTTGAAGTAGCTGGAGAAGATCTGCGCTCGCTAAAACAAGCCTTAGTTAAACTCCCTGAAGTACTTTCTGCCGCGCAAATTGGCAGTCGGTTGCGGGTGCTGGTGGCGCGAAAAATTGCTGACCCCCTCGCTTGGTTAAAACTGCAAGTAGGCGAGCGAGATCTGTTCTTGGTGCAGCCTAGCTTAGAGGATGTATTTGTCACTTGTACGGGAGGGGATCGGCATGTGGCTTAGGATCTGGGCCGTTGTAGTAAAAGAGTTGCGCCAGCTTTCTCGCGACCGCATGACCTTTGGCATGATAGTGATGATCCCGCTGGTGCAGCTGATGTTATTTGGCTATGCCATCAATACCGATGCACGTCACCTTCCTGCGGGGGTAGTGAATTTAAGTGGCAGTGCCTATGCACCGCGGATTGTGGCGGCCATGCAGGCCAGCCAAGTGGTTGATTTTAAATTTAACTACGCCAGCCTTAAAGAGGCTGAGGCGGCGATTACCAAAGGTGAGGTAAAGTCGGTGTTGTATTTACCGCCCGATTTAGCTGAGCGCTTAGTGCGTCATCCCTCGGCTAGTGGCGGACAATATTTGGCGCAACCTGTCGGTCAATGGCTGGTGGATGGCTCGGATACTGTGGTGGCGGCAACCATCAAAACACTTAGACAAATGCCGCTCTATGATGTGATGGATTTACCGCCCATTGATACGGTGCCCAGTTTTGAAGTGGTGCAATATTTCAATCCCGAGCAGCGTTCGGTAGTAAACATCGTGCCTGGTTTGCTGGGGGTTATTTTAACCATGACCATGGTGATGTTTACCTCGGCGGCGATTGTGCGCGAGCGTGAGCAAGGCAATATGGAGTTTTTAATCACCACACCAGTACGGCCAATGGAATTAATGGTCGGTAAAATAATGCCTTATGTGTTGGTGGGACTAATACAAGTGACCATAGTGCTAGGCGCAGGACATTTGCTATTTGACGTGCCATTTCGTGGTGGTATCGACTCAATGGCGCTAGCATCACTGTTGTTTATTTGTGCCAGTTTGACCTTAGGTTTAGTGATCTCGACCATCGCGAAAACTCAGCTGCAGTCGATGCAACTGACTATTTTTATTTTGTTACCTTCCATTTTGCTGTCGGGCTTTATGTTCCCTTACGAGGCGATGCCTGTGGCAGCGCAATGGATTGCCGAAGCGCTGCCCGCTACTCATTTTATGCGAATGTCCCGCGCCATTGTGCTGCGTGATGCAGAGGTGATGGATCTAAGCCTAGATGCACTGTGGCTACTAGGATTTACTGCTATCGGTTTGTTGGTGGCGAGTTTACGTTTTTCAAAGCGGTTGGATTGATTAGGTGGTGAATTTAAGCGAACTCAGCATCGTTGAGTTCGCTTAACCAGATTACAATTCGTCTACGTTAATGCCGATGGTGATTGCGCCAATTGGAGCACCATTCTCATCGACTATGGTGGCGCTCATTTGTGACTGAAACATTTGGGTAGATTCATCTTCTTCTACTTCATCAACAAAAATAGCACCCGCCCCCATGGAGTAAGTCTGTTTAAATTTATCTTCATCCCCTTGCCAGTAGTCACTGGTCATGGAGCTTTGACCAACATTAAGGCCTTTGTTATCCATAATGAATATTTCTGTGTAAAGGCCTGCAGCGCCTGTTTCAACCTGCTTTAAGTAAGTTGAAAGCTCATTATTAAGTGTTTTATCTATTAAGGTGGTATCTCCGCCATCGACACCTGTGCGCCATTGCTGATCGAGTTTATTTATGTCGCTGTCAGTTAGCGAAGCGTTTTGTTGATTTTGTGCTTTAATCGCTTTGATAACTATAGGGTCACTTAGCCAAGTGCTTACTTTAGTTGCAAAATGTTCTTTCATTTTTGGCGCAAAATCATTGGCTTGAACGCTGCTAGCTGCTAATAGAAGCGCGCATAAAACAAGTTTTTTCATCTTTACCTCACTTTATAATGATTTATATGTCAACTACAGTTACAGCATAGTCTATTTTTTACGCTTGCTTCTTTCGCTTTTGAGTCTGGTTTTTTGGAGAATAATTTCATGCAAAATTGGTCAATCAAGGTTACGTTGTCTTGCATCATTATTGTCTTGCTTGTGGTTGGTTCTGCTTTGTCATTTGCGCTAAACCGTTACCATGTGCAGACGTTAGCAAAGCATCAGTTTCAGCAGCAAAGTTTATTAATGAGCTCTGCAATCTCATTAAAAATTGCAGGGGCGGCACGTTTCAATAAGGTCGAAAACATTGCTGAGGATATTCAAGTTGTGAATCAGCAAAACCCGAATAGCATACTGTTTTTACAAGTGCTCGATAGTAATGGGAAATTGATTTACAGCGCTGATGATCTCTCGCAATACACAGGTAAAATAGAGCTCAACGCTAATCGAAATAGTCAGTATCAAACGGTTGATAACACGGACTATTTAGAAGTCTGGCAAGAGATTAAATATGGCAAAAAAGACGATGTCGTTGGTCATCTAGCCGTGGCCTATAATTATCAAGTGATTGCCGACGAAATTAATGCTAATAGCCGTACATTAATTGGTTTTTTTATTGGTCAGATGCTGTTGGTCACTTGCGTGGTTTACTTCTCTATCCACTGGTTGCTGAGTAAACCATTACAGCATTTTGCCTTAAGTATTAGGCGACTTAGCCAAGGCGACGCTAATTTAAGTGCCCGAATTGAAGAGAAAGGTGCGCCTGAACTAAAAAATATTGCGCAGTATTTTAACCAATTACTTGAAGCGTTGTCTCAGTCCTTTACCCATCTTAGTGAGCAAACGTCGCGGTTAACGGATTTGAAAGATAATAGCCATCAGTACTCTCAGCAATTGATTGAATTGATTAGTAAGCAAGCTGACGATGTACACCTTGCCCAGCAGCAAATCGATCAAGTCAACCAAATGAGTGAGAGCATCATTAGCTCATCGGCCACCTCCAATTCTAAGGTTGAAAATGTCAATCAAGATGCAACTCGAACTAACGGTACAATTGAAGAGTCATTATCTGGGATTAAAGCATTTGAACAAGAAATGACCCTAACGGCAGCATCGATAAAAAGCCTATCAGAGAACACGCAATCCATCACTGGCGTACTGGATGTCATTAAAAGTATTGCCGACCAAACAAATTTATTGGCCCTTAATGCTGCCATTGAGGCCGCTCGTGCGGGTGAGCAAGGCCGAGGTTTTGCCGTGGTTGCTGATGAAGTGCGCTCTTTAGCGGGTAAAACCAGTCAATCGACAGAAAAAATTAACACGATGATTTCCACGCTACAGCAAGGGGCACAACATGCTGTGGATAGTATGAATGCTAGCCAAACTACTTTACACACTAATGTGGCGGCGATTGAGCAAGTGAGCAGTCAATTTGGTCAAATATTTGTTGAAATAGTTGACGTGATGGGCATCAACCAAGAAATAAAATCACTCGCTCTTAATCAAAATCAAGCAAGTGCAGAGCTACATCAGCGTTTAGAAGAGTTAGTTTTACAGGCGCAATCAGGCCAACAAGTGGCGACTAATGCTCATCATGCGCACCGTGAAATGGAGCAAGAGCTGACTAAAACCGTGAATTTGGTTAAGCGTTTTAATGCTGAGTAAATCTACTCTTGACCGCCTTGCCAAAACTGGCTGACGTGTTCAATAAACGCCCGTAGTTTGGCCGAGCGGTTAGCTTGATGCGGAAACAGTAAATAGATATCACGACTTAAAGTAGTGAACTCCGGCAACACTTGGATTAATTGATCTTGGCTAATCAGTGGATTAAGTAAAAAATCAGGTAGCTTGATAATGCCTTGGCCTTGCAAGGCGGCTTGAATCAGTAGCATGTTGTCGTTGATTTGCAGCGTGCCGTGGGTGTCGACATCGTATTGATCGTTTTGTTGCTCAAAGTGCCAGAGTGTTAAGTTGGGGTCGGACAAGCAGCTATGATGGGTCAAATCTAACGGTGTGACTGGGCGGCCATTTTTTGCTAAGTATTCCGGCGATGCGCAGCAAATATGTTGATAACTCAATAGCTTTTTCGCCACCATATTTTCTGGCGGCGTGTTGGTGGCACGAATGGCAAAATCAAACCGGCTGCTGGCAAGATTTTCATTTTGATAGCCAATGTTTAGGTCAAAGGTGATGCCTGGATATTGCTGCTGAAAGCGAGCACATAAAGGCAGTAAATAACGTTGGCTAAATAGCATTGGCGCGGTAATACTAATTTGCCCTGTAACATCAGTGGTGACCTGGTTTAAGCCTTTTTCTAAATTGGCAACAGATGCGTTTATTTGCCGCATTTTTTGCAGCACTTGATGCCCCGCGGCGGTGAGTTTGACATGGCGGGTGGTGCGGATCAGTAAGCTTACTGCCAGCTCTTTTTCTAAGGTGCTAATTTGCGTGGATAAATAGCTGCGCGAGATACCGAGATTTTCAGCGGCTTTGGCAAAGTTTAAAGTTTCCGCCACTTCACTAAATAAGTGGTAACGTTCAAAACGTTTATGGGCTTTTTGCATGGCGCTAATCTCTCTATATCTCACAATACGACTCATTGTGGTTAATCATCAGCAAAAATGCATCCTATTGTTCGTTATATCGAACAGTTAGTTTTTGTTTTGGCCTTTAATCTGACCTGTTGGCGGCATAGGATGGGATCAGTAAATGATATTTTCTACTTGGCTAGGAGCTTTATTATGAATGCATTACCTTCATCGCTATTTTCCCCGTTAGTGCAAGGCTATTGGCGCATGGCCCATTGGAACATGACGCCGCAGCAACGCCTGACGTTTATTAAGCAACACGTTGAGCTAGGCGTAACCAGTGTCGATCACGCGCCGGTGTATCAAAGTGAAGCTCTGTTTGGTGAGGCGTTAGCACTGGAGCCAAGTTTACGCGCGCAGCTACAAGTGATTTCTAAGTGCGGCATCATTCCTGGCCAAGGCGAACAAGTGGCTCATTACGACAGCGGTCAGGCCGAGATTATTACCTCGGTGGAGCGTTCGTTAACCAATTTGCAAGTTGAAAAACTGGATGTGCTGTTAATTCATCGCCCTGATTTATTAATGCAAGTGGATGAAATGGCAGAAGCTTTCGCGCAGTTAAAAGCAGCGGGAAAGGTTGAGCATTTTGGCGTGTCTAACTTCAGTGTGGCTGAATTTAACTTGTTACAATCGCGCTTAGATGTGCCGCTAGTGACCAACCAAATTGAAATCAACCCAATCAATATGCAAGCCACCGAAGATGGCACCTTGGCACAAATGCAGCAACTAAAGGTGCGACCAATGGCATGGTCTTGCTTAGCAGGCGGGCAGTTGTTTAATGGTGAGTCAGCTCAGGCCAAACGCGTGCAACACACCTTACAGCAAGTGGCGGATGAAATTGGCGCAAGCTGCATTGATGAAGTAGCGTATGCTTGGGTGATGAAGCTACCCGCCAACCCTGTACCAATTATTGGCAGCGGCAAAATTGCGCGAGTGCAAACCGCGCTCAATGCTCTTGAGCTAACCATGACGCGTGAACAATGGTATCGCATTTGGGCTGCAACAAAAGGGCATGGTGTGGCTTAGTTCTTTATCGTATTTTCGCCCCATCACTGGGGCGCCTACGAGAGGTTGTATGTATCTGTGGAGATGAGCTTGCTCTGCGAACATCACACATCCCCTGAGCAAGCTCAGGTCCCACAAAAAACACGAATCAACCCGTTCAACAGACAAGGAACAGCACCTAAATCTAGGCTTAAACCAAACACATCAACATTTTTTATGAATAGTTTACTCGGTTTGGCCCTTGTTAGTGCAGCACTTAACATGAACAAGTTACATTTATATCAAGCCTGTTGATGAATATACTTGTCTTTTATATCAATAATTTAATTTTATATGTATATCACATATATGGCGCGAAGAATTATTTCATCACTCGTAAATAAGATAAGGTTTAAAATCATATTTTAGTCAAGGAATGATCATGAAAAGTTTGTCACTATCTTTATGCGCGTTATCTATTGTTGCCTCAAGTACTGCCATGGCGTGGAATAATACAGAATATTCCCATACCAATGGTTTGGTTGAACGCATTCAAGTGTATGGCGAGTCACTAGAAAACAATGTCGTTGGTGATTACGCTAGTCGAGAGGTGTTCGTCTATCTTCCTCCCAGTTATTACGAAAATGATGAAAAAAACTACCCCGTTGTTTATGTACTGCATGGTTTAGGTGGTACTGCACAAGGCCTTTTCGCAAATGGTGAAAATGATCCTAACTTAGATAAAGTGATGGATGAGCTGATTGCTTCGGGCGACATTAACGAAATGATTCTAGTGGTGCCTGATACTTACAATTACACTTTGGGCAGTTGGTATCAAAATTCAGCGGTGACAGGTAACTGGCAAGAGTACTTGTTGGATGACTTAATTCCGACCATTGATGAGCGTTTTCGCACTATTGATGATGCCGAAGGGCGAGGCATTTTAGGCCATTCTATGGGTGGTTATGGTGCCATCTCTACTGTGTTGGCTGAGCCGGAAGAATTCTCAGCGCTTGCTGCAATGAGTCCATCTTTTCTTGTTAATGATTTTTCACCTAGTTTATGCGGCTATTTTTATTCGTTGCAAATGGATACCCTACAAAACTGGAATGGTAATCCGAGTGAATTAAGTTACGACACCTATGTCACTTTTTCATTAATGCAACTTTCTTCTCCTGATCTAAATAACCCACCTAGCTATGTTAAAAAAGAGCTCGGCTTACAAGACTTAAATGCTTGTGCAGCATTAGATTTACCGTCACAAATTAGCGCTCAGCAACCGAGTGTGGAAGATTTTGGTCATATTGCGGTTCGAACGGAAATTGGTAATCAAGAAATGTTAACTCCCGCAACTTATCAAGTAAGTGAGTTATTAAAAGGCCTTGGCATGCAAACCAGTTTTAATGAATTTGAAGGTGGTCATTTAGATAAGTTAAGTGTGACAATTTACGACAACATTAAATTTATGAGTGCAAATCTAGCCGCTCCAGAGCTAGATGATTAACCATAAAAGGTCGAGGGCATCGGTTAATAGGTAAAAGACGCGACAAAAGTTTGTCTTTTAGTGCCTCTAAATATCCCGACCTGCGACTCTTTCATCGAGCGCATTACTGGCGCTCCTAATTTTTTACCATCTTAGGAGCGCTTTTATTAAATGATCATTACACCAAACTCATCAACATTTCTTCAGAGTATTCAACCAACTCTTTGCCTTCACGGACGCGGGCTACGTAGTCGGGGTTGGCGATAAACGGACGGCCAATCGCTAATAAATCATACTGATTCTCGGCGATGGCGGCACTGCCCATCTCGGCGGTGAGGCTGCCCACACCCACTAATGTCTTACTGTAATTGGCGCGAATGTAACTGGATGCGCGGCCACCTAAATAATCAAACTCTAATGCGTCATCAAAAATACCAACATGAACAAAGGCTAAGTTTCGGTTTTCTAATTGCGCCAGTAGGTAATCAAACACGGCACGATCGCGAGGATCGGCAGGCATATTAAAATAGGCCCCGGGCGATAAGCGAATGGCTGTGCGATCTTGGCCAATTTCGGCAATCACGGCATCCACCACGGCGAGTGGAAAACGCGCCATGTTTTCTGGTGTTTCACCAAATTCGTCGCTGCGTTGGTTGCTGCCGTAATGTAAGAATTGATCGATTAAGTAGCCATTTGCACCATGGATTTCCACGCCGTCAAATCCAGCAATCATCGCATTAGCGGCAGCTTGAGCATAGTCTTCTACTAATTGCTCAATATCTTCATGAGTTGCAGGGGTAGGTGTTTGATACTCTAATTCACGCATACGCGGCACAGTGCCTTCAACTGCGATTGCTGAAGGTGCCATCACGGCCTTGCTACCGGTTGCGGCGCTAAAAAAGTGTGGGTGTGCTACACGGCCAGTGTGCCATAGCTGCGCAAAAATTTTACCACCGTTGTCATGCACGGCTTGAGTCACTTTTTTCCAGCCTTCTACTTGTGCTGCAGTAAATAAGCCCGGTGTATTGGGATAGCCCTGGCCATCAGGGCGAATAATGACCGCTTCTGAAATGATTAAACCCGCCTCGGCGCGGCGACCGTAATACTCAGCCATGGCTTGAGTCGGCACTAAATCGTCATCTGCCATACAGCGAGTGAGCGGCGCCATGAGAATGCGGTTGTTTAGGGTAATCGTTTCATTAAGGGCGAAAGGTTGAAAAAGATTGTCCGTCATATGGCCTCGGTGGTTACTGTTGTATTTTGAATGTTCGTTCAAGATATTCTTATTTGAATGCTTGTTCAAGTATTATTTTGAACAAGCATTCAAAATTAAGTACAATGGCCATATCCGATATTGCCCGAGTATGTTAATGAGAAACGCCGAATTTGACCGAGAAAAAGTGCTGCGCTGCGCCATGACCGCCTTTATGGACAAGGGATACGGTAAAACCAGCATGCAAGATCTTAAAGCGGCGACGGGTTTACATCCAGGATCGATTTATTGTGCCTTTGAGAATAAACGGGGTTTGTTGTTGGCGGCATTAGAGCAATATCGACTGGATCGCAGTATTGAATTTGCCGCTTTTTTTGCTGATGAGCGACCCGCTTTAATGCAATTAAAAGCCTATATCGACGATCTGGTGCAACAATGCCTCAGTTGCGATAGTAGTCAAGCGTGCCTATTAACCAAAGCGTTAAACGAAATGGCAGAGCAAGATGCTGAGGTGCAGCAAATTATTGCGAATAACCTAGCTGCATGGCAACAAGCGTTAACTCAAGTATTTGAAAGGGCTAAATCGCAGGGTGAGCTAACATCAGGGCGAGATTGTGAGCACTTAGCGCGTTATTTAGCAATGGGTATTTATGGCCTACGCACCTTTGCTCATACCCATCCTAATGCTGAAACACTCCAAGCTTTGGCTGATCAACTTTATCACGACATTTGTGCTTAAGTAGGCACTAAATATATTTACAAGGATGCAAAATATGATAGTTATTTATGGTATTGCTGAACAACTTAACCCCATTAAAGCTAAGCTTTCAAATGTGATTCACGGCGCGATGCAAAGCGTGCTTGGCATGCCTGAAGATAAACGGGCTCATCGTTTTATACCTATGGATAAAAGTGATTTTTATGCGCCTGGCGGACGCAGCGATGCCTATACCGTGATTGAAATTAACCTGATGGCGGGGCGTGAAATCGAAACACAAAAGCGACTAATTAAAACGCTGTTTGTCGACATTGAACAACAGCTTGGCATCAAACCAGTGGATATCGAAGTGATCATTAAAGAGCAAGCGCCTTATCAATGGGGTTTTCGCGGTATGACTGGCGATGAAGTGACCGACCTGACTTATAAGGTGAATGTTTAGGAAACCTGATGTGATGGCGCTGTGACAGGGTATTTTTCCCTGCAAAGTGCAGTGAATTTATCCCGATACGCTTTGTTTTCCCCTGAAAGGAAATTTGCCGGAAAAATACTTATTAGTTATCTAGTCTGTGCGGTGGCGTGTTTGTTGGGTAGATTTCTGTAATGACTTGCGGAATAAATTTTTGCTAAGCCTTACAATTGTTAACACTAAAACGAATCAAAAACCATTATCTTTGCAATGAACCTTATTTGGCTTCAAAAGCGTTTTTGTGAGGATTTATGAATCGTTTCTTAAAAATGGCATTACTGCCGTTGGTACGTTTACTTTCAGCATGCAGTAATGCCCTAGATAATATTCTGTTTAATCTTGTGCCTCATCCACAAGAGCCGCAAGAGCGGCAATATAATATTAGGCAAGTGGAATTCGTTAACCCTACTGATGGCACCTTGTTAGCTGGCGAGTTAACTTATCCAACAGAAGGAGAGAGTTTTCCTGCGGTGGTGTTAATTTCAGGCCATGAAAGCGGGGCCCCTCCTGCGAGTCGGAATGATGAAATAGCAGGGCATCAATATTTTTTAGTTATTTCCCATCTATTAACTCAGCGCGGTTATGCGGTACTTCGTTACGACAACCGAGGCGTTGGCGATAGTACGGGAGATTATATGACTGCTTCTGATAATGAGTTCTCTGCTGATGCGGCCGCTGCCCTAAAATGGTTGCGTGAGAGTTCAAACATTCGGCTGACCTCATCTGGTTTTTTGGGGCACTCTCAAGGAGGTATTAAAGCCTTGCTTGCCGCAGAAATAGAGCCCCCTGATTTTATTATTAGTTTGGCAGGTATTAGTGTCGAAACCACCGCTCAGGCTGTGGTACGTCAGAATCAAGAAATCAATCGTGCTAATGGTATTCCGCAATCTTTATCTGATTTGCAAGTTAAAGAATTAACAGATATTTTTGAAATTCTACGGATCTCAAGCACTAAAGAGCAAGCCCAATCATTATTACGAGAATATACCCGTAATGCGGGGATCACAGATGTGGATCATATTCAAAATGTAGTAGACCAATTTGGATCTAATTGGTGGTTCACTGAAGCACATCGGGATATAAAACCTTTAATTAAGAAATACCGCGGCCCCGTATTGGCGTTATTTGGCGCAAAAGACCTACTGGTCTCAGCTGCTATTAATGAAGCACCAACTCGTCATTTGCTGCGTCATCCGCAATCAGAAGTGCACACTTTTGACCACTTAAATCACTTATTCCAAACGGCGAAAAAGGGAACGGGTCCGCAAGAATATTGGGAAATTGAAACCACTATTGAGGAGTATGTGATTGAAAAGATTGATGATTGGACGACGTCAATCAACAGCATGTCCTGACAAAAAATGGTGGCATTTAGTATTGATTAAATCCAACACTCTAATTTGGCGTTGTACACTAACAAAATCGCCGTTAAATCTTACAATTGCTAACACTAAACGCCATTAAAAACCCTTATCTTAACTGAGCAATATATTTGCTTTGGTTATTCATATGGAAGGAATGAGAAAATGCAGTTGACAACGTTTGACATAATAAAGAAATGCTCATTATTGGGTTGTTTGGCGCTTAGCGGGCTTGTATTGAGTGGCTGTGGCTCGGATGACTTGAAAAAAATAATCGAAACTAAAGCACATTTCACCTATATCAATACCACAGATAAAGCGGTGAATTTTTACTTGATGCGTGATGATGTATTAGAGGATGACGAGCAAGATGAATTGTTTAATGGCGGCCATCAAGTGTTGAGTAATATTGGGGTGAATGAGTCGCAAACATACTTCCATACGTATAGAGCGCATCAAACTGGCGTGCACTTAGGAGTTAGCGATAGTAACACTTTGATAAAACAAGCTAAAGCGAGCGTTAATCTCGACTTTGAATATAAAGAAACGCCTAAATTATGGGTCGTTGCTTGGATGATGGGCACTCAATTCAAGTTGACATACTTCGGCAAAGAATCAGCGGATCAAGATGGCGTTTACAAAGTTCGCCTATTTACTCACAGTGCGATGCCTGTGAGTCTTAATGGTTCCGAGGAGGTAGCTTTAACGACAGAGCAAGGCAAGGTAACTCAGGCTTTAGCTGTTACTAATTGTGCCTCTGGGCTAGAAGTGGGCGGGAAAAAGATCGACTTGTGTAACGCAGACTTAGGGCGTTCCTATTTAGTGGTGGTGGATCAAATGGGTCTACGCAGCTTACTACCTGAATCATAAAATAGACTGTTAGGAGGCACACGATGGATATTAATATTAGCCAGTGGAAGTGGTTGATGACATTGTGGTTGACTATCTCTTCTTTTATTTTGTTTCTGTTTATTTCGGCGGTGAACGCGAATGCGCAGCCTGTGACTTTTTATGATGGTGAAAATAAATTGTCAGGTGTGTATCTAACGCCACTACAAAACCAGCCAGCGAAAGCTGTGCTGGTATTTGTTCATGGCGATGGTGCGCAAACGTATGATGCCGATGGTTATTATGAATTGATCTGGGAGCCTCTTAGAGCCAAAGGTTATGCTGTGCTAAGTTGGGATAAGCCCGGAGTGGGGGATTCGTCGGGTAACTGGCTTAATCAAACAATGAGCGATCGCCAACAAGAGGTGATGGCTGCGGTTGAATGGGTACAACAAACCTATGGCTTTACCACTAGTAATACTGGCTTGATTGGTTTTAGCCAAGCAGGTTGGGTGGTTCCTGAATTATCAAACAATGACTATAAAGTGGGTTTTGCCGTTGGTGTTGGTTTTGCAAGAAATTGGATCGATCAGGGTCGTTATTATACGCGCGTGAAGCATCAATTATTAGGCAGTAGTAAGGCCGATACTCAGGTGGCTATAGCTCAATACAATGATGAAGTGCGTTTCTTCAAATCGGCATTGCGCTCCGATTACCGGCGTAACAGTGACATGTCGCGTCAGCGGTTTTTATTTGTTATTAAAAATATAAACTCTGATGCCAGCTCTGCATACACAAAGATTAACATCCCTACCTTACTCTTGTGGGGCAAGGATGATTTGAATGTTGATGCTAAAACGGAATTTGCCTATTGGCAACAGCAGCCAAACCCTTTTGTTACGACTGCTCTATTGGACGATGCCAACCATGGTTTACTGGACGCTAAGCATTTCAGTGGCCAAAGCTACGGTATTAAAGACTTGTTAAAATTGGTTTGGCTAGGAGAATATGCGATGGCGAGCACTGCAATACCGACGTTACTCAGTTGGCTCGAACAATTACCACTGCCAGACCCAATCAAGTAAACAGGTTATGCCAGCTGACAGTTAAGCTTGATGATTAGTCTAAAATTATTAAGGTAGAAAGATGGATTTTACCCTACGTCTTATTTGCATTTTGCTCTGTACTGGTATTCTGTCAGTTCAGGCCAGTACCGACCCCTCTTCTTCCGAGCGGCTAACCGAAAAGGTTTTGGGTGATTGGCATTGTTCATTTGCGGTAAAGGAAAGTGGTGCCCAAGTGTCGATTGAATCTGATGACCTGTTTATCCGTGGTGGAAAGTTGGTTAGCAAAGGATTATTAAAAGCCAAATTTGCACCTGATTTACCTGAAATTGAGTATGCCGTTAATAGCACGTCGAATTGGAAGGTAGAACAGGGCTATTTGATAAGTACTCTGACCGATGTCAGTGTTGTCAATTTAACTGACCCCGAATTTGACAATATTGTTAACCCGAAGGAATTGTTCCCTGTGAATGTGAGTGAGTCATTGCAGATTTTGGCGATTTCGAATTCAACTATGGTGTTGAAAAGTAGTGCCGCAGGCCAAGAATATCGTTGTAAAAGAAACAACTAGTTTGAAGCGACTCGATGATGGATCGCCTCATCACTGGGGTTAAAATGGGCTCATGATATGGGCCTGACTAGGTTGTAAAAGCGACTTTACAAAAAATAGTTAACTATCTTGGTTGAGTGCGAACCAACTCACTTTAGAATAACGAAGTTAACATTTGCATGCTTAGCAAGCGTTTAAGTCAATGGGAAAGATGGTTAAGGATGGGATTTTGAATAAGCTAAAAATATTGTTACCTGTGTTGGTACTTGGATTGGGCGTTGGGGGATATTTTGGTCTAGCGTCCTTAGAACAACCACCACAGCAGAAACCACCGGAAACTAAGCTAGTACAAGTTAGTGTGCTGGAAAACCATTTTCAACCCATGACCTTAACCGTTTCCTCTTACGGCATTGTTAGCGCTAAATATGAAACCGAACTTGTGGCCCAAGTAGGTGGCGAAATCACCTTTTTGTCGCCGCAGTTCATTCGTGGTGGCTTCGTTAAAAAAGGCGACGTACTGGCTAAAATTGATCCCAGTGACTATGAAGTCGATTTAATTCAAGCCCAAGCAAATCTAGCGGCTGCGAAGGCTGCGTTGGTACAAGAAGTGGCCTACGGCAAAGTGGCTAAAGAGCAATGGTCTGACATTAAAAGTAAGCTACCAACCGAGCTCAGCTTGCGCAAACCACAGTTGGCACAAGAGCAGGCCAAGTTAAAATCGGCTGAGGCGAGTTTAAAACAAGCGCAACGAAATCTTGATCGAACTGTTATTCGCGCTCCTTATGATGCGCTCATTGCCAGCCGTAGTATTGGTCCGGGGGGGTATGCGGCTCCTGGTGAGGTGCTTGGCCACTTATTAAGCACAGAGCAAGGAGAGGTGCGTTTGCCGCTGGCGCAACAAGAATTTAAGTACTTAGTTCATCAGGGCATTGGTGCCGATGTCATACTGACCTCAGGGAACAGCTTGTTTCAAGGCAAAATTGTCCGTAACGAGAGCGTAATTGATAACAATAGCCGAATGGCTTACTTAGTTGCAGAAATCAAAGATCCTTATGCGCAGCAATCGGCGAATTCAATCTTGCCCTTTGGTAGCTATGTGAGTGCTGAAATTGAGGGTATTCACGCGGGTGAGGTAAGTGTGTTGCCTCGCCATCTTGTTACAGATGGTCAAGTAGCTGTGCTTACTCCAGAGCGCACCTTGGCATACCGCCAGGTGGAAGTGCTGCGTTATAACGCTGGTGAAGCGGTTATCAGCTCAGGCTTAGAACAAGGTGACAAGGTGATTAACTCTGCACTCGACTATGCCATGCCGGGTATGAAGTTGGATTGGGTCGACGACCCTGAAAAACCAGCAATAGAGCATGAAGGTTTAGTCGCTCCAGCTAATGATGATGCCCTCGCGCGTGAAAGCGCTACCGAGAACGCGGCGAAGGAGGGGTAATCATGCTGGATACCAACAAAGGCATCATTGCTTGGTTTGCCCGCAATAGTGTGGCGGCAAATTTATTAATGATCATGATAATTGTCGGAGGTTTGCTAACCGCTGGGTCGATCAGAAAACAATTCTTCCCGCAAGTGGAAGTGAATTGGATCAAATTTAATGCAGTGCTACCGGGCGCGGCACCGCAAGAGGTGGAAGAAGGTATTCTGATTAAATTTGAAGATGCCCTTGAGCAAGTGCAAGGCCTAGAGCGAGTTATTGCTTACGCTGATCGCGGTTATGCCACGTCTTACATTGAAGTTAACGAAGAATACGATGCAACTTTAGTGCTCGACGAAGTGAAAGCCGCCATCGACAGTGTATCGAATTTTCCTGCTGAAATGGAAAGTAAGCAAATTGAGCGCATTAAGATGCGCCAAGATGTAATGTATATCAGCTTATATGGCGATTTAGCGCCACGTGAGTTAAAGCAAACCGGTAAGCTAATTTATGATGAAATTCGCCAGCTTCCTGGTGTCAGCATCACCGAATTTTACGGTGGTTTAGATGATGAAATTTCAATTACCGTTAGCAAAGATAAGCTGCGTGAATACGGCTTAACCTTTAACCAAGTTGCCCGCGCTGTGCAGCGTCATTCTGGCAATATGTCAGCAGGTGGGATCCGCTCGGAAAATGGTTACATTAACCTGCGGGTAGCTAACCAAGCCTATGGCGAGGCCGACTTTGCGGCGGTGCCGTTACTGACCCATCAAGATGGCTCGTTACTTACCCTAGGTGACGTGGCGCAAATTAATGATGGCTTAGAAGAAGGCATGCATTATTCGCGTTTTAACGGTAAAAATTCGGTGACTTTTTATGTTGGCGCTGCGGCAGATCAAAGCTTAACCGCGGTTGCTGACACCGTAAAAAACTACTTAAAAACCAAGCAAGCAAGTTTGCCTCAAGGGCTATATCTTGAGCCTTGGATCGACATGACCTACTACCTAGAAGGCCGTTTAGCCTTAATGCTCGACAGTATGCAAAGCGGCGCGGTGTTAGTCTTTTTGATGCTGGCACTGTTCTTACGCGTGCGTTTAGCTTTTTGGGTCATGATGGGCTTACCTGTGTGTTTTCTTGGTACCTTGCTCTTTATGCCAATGAGCATGATCGATGTAACTATTAATGTGGTGAGTTTATTTGCCTTTATTTTAGTGCTCGGTGTGGTGGTGGACGACGCCATAGTGATGGGTGAGAGTGCCCACAGTGAGTCGAGCAAATATGGGCAAAACATCGACAGTGTGATCAGCGGGGTTAAGCGTGTTGCCATGCCAGCTACGTTTGGGGTGTTAACCACCATTGCGGCGTTTTTACCTTTAGTGTTGGATGATGGTCCGTCGGCGGCTTTTGGTCAGGCCATTGGTTTTGTGGTGATACTGTGTCTACTGTTTTCGTTGGTGGAATCAAAGCTTATTTTGCCTGCCCATCTAGCCGCAATGAAGTCACCAACAGTGGTCAAATCGGGTTCAAAAAATCCACTCGACTGGCTTCGCTTAGGGGTTAATTATTTACAAGCTAAGGTGGACAGCGGCTTAACTTGGTTTATTCAGCGGCTTTATCGGCCCTGCTTAGCGCGTGCCTTAAGCCATCGTTATACTTTGATTATGCTATTCATTAGCTTGATTTTGGTGTGTGCGGGCTTGTATCAAGGTGGTTTAGTTCGCTTTGTCGGTCAGCCAAAAATTCCCCATGACTTTCCGACCATTAGCTTGACCATGAATGTGAATGCGTCAGAGCAAGCGACCTTAGACATGGCGTTAAAAATTGAGCAAGCGCTGTATCAGGTTGACCGCGAACTAGAAGCTGAATTTGGTCAAGGCATGATTTCAGACATGCAGGTGGATTTACGCAGCCGTACCGAAGCGGAAGTTTTAGTGCGTTTAGTGCTGCCAGAGTTAAGGCCAATGGATACTTTTGCCGTTGCGCAGCGCTGGCATAAAGCGATCCCCCCCTTGCCGGGAATGAAAACCCTGACCATTCAAGACAACTTGTTTGGTAATGACCGTGATGACGGTGATATTAGCTTCCGCTTGCAAGGCTCAGATCAGCAGCAGCTTGATGCCGTAGTTGCCGCGTTAAAACAACACCTTAATAGCTTAGCTGGGGTGGGTAATGTTAACGACAGTAGCCAAAGTCACAGTCAAGAAGTGCAATTTTCTCTCAAGCCACAAGCCCATAGCCTAGGTTTAAGCTTGGCTGATATTGCTGCGCAGGTGAACCAAAGCTTTTATGGTTTAGAGGTGCAGCGAATTATTCGTGGTGGCGATGAAGTTAAAGTGATGCTGCGCTACCCTGAGTTTCAGCGTAATAGTATCAGTCAAGTCGATAAGGTATTGATCCAAACCGAGACGGGCGTGCAAGTACCCCTGTCGGAAGTGGCACAAGTTAATTTTGTTGATGGTATGAGTCAAATTCGCCGTGAAAATGGCAGTCAAACCGTCAGTGTTTGGGCGTCAATTGATGCTTCTCAAGTGGAGCCCTTCAAGTTGGCTCAGGATGTCCGTGATAACTTTATTCCTAAGCTGTTGCTGCAATACCCTAGAGTGAGCAGTGAAATGGGCGGCAAAGTACAGCTTGAAATAGGCAGTGCCAATGAACAGCTACGAAATTTTGCGCTGTCAATGTTGTTGGTTTACAGCTTGTTGGCGGTCCCGCTGAAGTCTTATGCCCAGCCGTTGATTATTATGTCGGTGATCCCGTTTGGTATTATTGGTTCAGTGGCGGGCCACCAGTTAATGGGCATTGATCTTAGCTCGCTATCCTTGTTCGGCATTATTGCTGCTGCAGGGGTGGTGGTGAATGATTCCTTGGTATTGGTTGATCATATCAACAAAACCCGCGACCAAGGCAAGCCGCTGCACCAAGTGGTATTGCATTCAGGATGCCGCCGTTTTCGCGCGATTTTACTCACTTCGTTAACGACCTTTATTGGCTTAATGCCAATTATGATGGAAACGAGTATGCAGGCACAAATGGTGATCCCGATGGCGGTGTCGTTGGCTTATGGTGTGTTATTTTCAACAGTGGTTACGCTGTTTTTGATCCCATCTTTGTATTTGATGATTGATGATATTCAGCGAGTTGTGCAACGCATACGGGGTAAAAAACCTGCGGCAAAACCCGCGCCGGAGCCGTTAGCGGAGTAAGGTTTTGCATTGCCTGTGGGAGAAGCCCATACATCTCCCACAGGGGGATCGCAGCAAGTAAGCTGTGGCAGCCTAATACAAACCCTTCACCCTACTGACAGTTCCTGTCAACGCCTCGGATTATTGTTATCCCGTTGATAACAATAACCCAAAGGAAAGAACATGAACTCAGTAATTGAAATGGTTAGTTTTAAATTGGCAGCAGGTGTAACCGAGCAAGATTTTATGGCCGCAGTGGCGCGTAGCCAGACGGCGATTGCTCAGTTAGCCGGTTTTCAATACCGTTCACTTAGCTATAATGCAGAGCAACAACGCTGGACAGACATATATTATTGGCAGTCAATGGCGGCCGCAAAAGCGGCTGATGAGGCCTTTATGAGCAGCGTAGACTGCCAGGCTTTAATCGCATTGACTGATAAAGATTCGGTGGTGATGCAACATCAAGAGGTCCACTTCTCATCATGTGATAGCGCAGAGTAAAGCGAATAAATATTCTAACTGGGCTTTTGTATATTGCACAAAAGCCTAATTGAATTAAGGAATAAAGTGAGTAAATCAGAGCGGCTGTTTGCCTTATTAACTTTATTACGTAGCAAGCGTTATGCTGTAACGGCGGCGCAGCTTGCTGAAGTCATGATGGTGAGTGAACGGACCATTTATCGTGATATTCAATCACTGATCTTATCTGGGGTGCCGATTGCAGGCGAAGCGGGGGTGGGGTATGTGCTACAGGCAGGCTCTCATTTACCGCCATTAATGTTTAATGAACAAGAAATGGTTGCCCTTGAGTTGGGGATGCGCATGGTGCGGGCATGGTCCGATCCTGAATTAGCCAGTGCCAGTAATACTGCGTCACAAAAGATACTGTCGGTATTACCGGATCACTTAAAGCGACAACTAGAAAGCTTTCCTATTTTGGTTCCTGACTACCACATCCAATCAAAAACCGCGGAGCACAGCCAGCTACTGCGCCATGCCACCGATGCGATGCAGAAAATTTGCATTGATTACGTTGCTGAAAATGGGGCGGTAACATCGCGCGTATTGCAGCCATTAGGGCAAATATTTTGGGGCAAAGTATGGACCATGATCGCTTGGTGCGAGCTCAGGAACGCTTATCGTCACTTTCGTATTGATAGGATCCAGCATCTATCAATCTTGCCTGAGCATTTCACTACCGGCCCAGAAAAATCGTTACCCCACTACATTGCGCAGTATGTGCCACCAGACAGCTAACTAAGCTGCTATTACTTCTTGTAAGTTTTAACAGTGTAATCGCGTAACCTAATTTTAAAACCTTGTGACAATTCTCGGCCTAAGGCTCTGGCGGGAGTGACAGAATAAAACTTGTTGATATCGGTACGCTCATCATTGACCAAGGAAACTATATAGTAAGACTTCTTACTATTAACCTCACCAGAATCAACCTGCCTAAGTGCAACCTCAACGTGGTGCGGACGTTTAATGGTGACTTTTTTCGAACGTCTTGGGCCAAAAAAGCCAGTTGAGTGGGTAAGGGTGTTAGTTCTAAATTCAATCAGGGTGTCACTGTAGCCATAGCTGCCCAGAAAAAGTGCTAGTGCCGCCAAGGCAAAGAATGGGATGGCGATAATTTTTTCATCATCTGCAAGCGGGTCTTGAAGGATCATGATTGCCATATAACTAAGTATGGCGACTAATAAGAGGGCGAGTATCCCCCAATAGCGTCTTTTAATGGTTCGTACTGATTTGGCTGGTGCTGACATAGCTTATCCATAAGGTGTAAAAGTCAATAAAGACATGATGTTACTACCTATATTACAGCTAAACTTTGAATCGCCTCTCGCTATTAACTCGTTGTTATGAGGGATAAGGTATTTATTTGTCGCCCTCACTACCAAGCTGATCTTTGGCCGCCCCTTGATCGCATTTCAGGCAATTGAGCTGATGCCCTATCATGACTTCTCTACCTGCTTCAGTGATCACCCAAGGGCGCATTTGCCAAGGCGGATCGTGGCGCACATGTTGAAAATGGCCGCAGCGGAGCTCGGCGACCCAATGATTTTCTTCATCTAAGTGATAGCCACTGATGCCTTGCTTCATAAGTGATTACTTCCTATCCGCAGGATGGTTTACACCATCATTAGTAACGACTTCACCGAGCTCGAAGGGATTAACGCCCTCTAAGCACCCCACATTATAGCCGTATTCATTGGGGGACGAACGACGTTGGTGATGAGTATAAATACCGCATTCAGAGCAGAAATAGTGTTTGGCAGTATGAGTATTAAATTGATACAGCTTAAGTTGCTGATGTCCCTTAATAATATTAACGCCATCAAGTGCAACCGAGGCAACAATTGCGCCACGGCGACGGCACATTGAGCAATCACAACGTCTGGGCTTTTCAATACCATTAGGTAAGCTCAGCTCCAATTGCACCGCGCCGCAATGGCAACTGGCCATATGCTTCTCATTGATAACGGTATTGCCCACTTGCTTAATCATAAAAAGTTCTCTCTTTGCAAAAATATGTGCTATGCCATCTATTATGTTGTTAATCAGCTTAACAGTTTGGTTGTAAATCACAATTTCACTAAGTGTTGTGATTATTGATTGTGCCCTTACTGTCTATCGGGTATGAACATATTTTATTTGATTTTAAGTGTTGGTGATGAAAACTGAAAAATTCTTTAACTACTTGGGCTTGTTAGGCGTTTTGCTGCTAGTCATCACGATTATTGTGAATAAGCTCTCGCCGCAGGACTTTTTTCTACGCGAACACTATTTAAAGTTGTTATTGGTTTCATTAGTGGTCACCTTTGTACATTATTGCTACCTTGGCATGCGATCAGTACAGCAAAAACAATGGTGGTGGGCTGGCTTGTTGCTTCTTGCGCCAATACCGGTTTATTGGCTTTATTTTGCTTGGGAATTAGTCAAGGGCTATTGCACATTTTTGCCTTTTCTTAAGACTGAGCCTCATCAGTGATTTTGCCTGCTTGATGATTGAATTCGCTGTATAAATACAGCTCCATTGAGCTAGTTGATTGGTGTTTTTTGTAGGACATGAGCTTGCTCAGGGAATTTGTGATTTTCGCAGAGCAAGCGCTGCTCCGGGGGGGGAATACGCTTAATGCTTTGGTTATGGCGCTTGAGTTTTCGCAGCAGAAATGCTGTTCCTACATCAAGTGTACGGCGAAAGAATGCAGGAGTTGTCGCAGAATAAACAATCAAACATGGGGTTTTACATTGATAAATATGGATAGTGATGGTTCAATTTAGCATTAGCAGATTACATACCTCGCAAGGTATTTTTCGACTCACCGGAGACCAAGGTTGCCATGATCCAGTTAACCCTGAATCAGTTCAAATAGAGGTCGAAACCATTGATGTTATGGGCACCGATGGCTGGGTGGCCCTTGATATCAAAGCCAGCAAGACGCAACAGTTATTGCAGCAGATTGACCCAGAGATTGTTAGCCACCTGCTTACTTGAGCCTATTCGCTCGTTCTGCTTAGTTTACGATTTAACCATTGCTGACTCAGCAGCGCGGCGATGATCAAGCCTAAGCCAACTAAGGTTGAGGCGTAAATGGGCTCACCAATAATCCAATTTAGTAAAAACAGTGAAGCAAAAGGCGATACAAAAATCAGGTTGCTGATGCTGGCGGTGTGCTCGGCGTATTTCATTGCGTTCAGCCAACATACAAACGCCAAGCCCATTTCAAATATGCCAATGTAAATTCCGCCGACCCAACCTTGCCATGCCATCATCTGAAAATCATCAATATACCAAGTCGCGAACAAAACAAACGGCAAGCTCAAGCTAAAACACACCAGCAAGGCAACAATGGGATCCCCTTGTTGGCGGGTGTTTAAAATCCAATACAAGGCCCATAACAAGGTGCTGGCCAAGGCAAGGGCGACACCAACGGGATTTTGAAAATCTAACGCTAATAGGTCGCCTTGGGTGGCGATCACCAACACGCCGCCATAACCCAATAAAATAGCCAAGCCATCCGCCTTGGTGAGCTTTTGCCCTAACAGCGGCACCGCCAGCAAGGTAAGACTGATTGCCCAAGTGTAATTGAGGGCTTGAGCCTGCTGTGCTGGCAATAAATCATAAGCTTGGAACAGTAATAGATAATAAAAAAGTGGGTTGATTAAGCCTAACAGCAGTAACAAGCTGCCTTGTTGTTTGAGGTAGCTAGGCAATAAAGACAGTTTTTTTTGCCAGCAACAAATGCCACCAAGTAACACTATGCTGGTTACAGTGGCGACTAAAATCATTTGGATCGGGCTGAAGTAGCTTAGGGTAACCTTGAAAGCGGTGGCAACAGTAGACCACATAGCAACGGCTGCTAGTGCAAATAGCACGGCCGTCTTTTGATTTTTTACTAATGGTTGTTGATTAGCAGACAAAATTAATACCCAACATTAACTAAATATTGGGCAGAATATCAGGCGCGGTTAACCTTTGGCGACTTTTTTATCGTCTTTAGCGGTTGGCTTTTTGTCAAAATCAACAATGTTTTTTTCTTCAGCGTTTTTATGTTTACGCACACCAAAGAACTGGCCGCCTTTATCAATGCGAATGTCGCTACTAAATAGCTCGCCATTCACGATACCTTTGTTTTCAATATTCAAAATATCGCAATGGGTTTCACCTTCAATGGTGCCCGATACAAACACCTCGTTTGCTTTTAATACGCCTTTGAGAATACCGCTACGGCCTAAGGTGACATTGCCAACACAATTAATGTTGCCTTCTACAGTGCCATTAATAATCACTTCACCTTGTAAATTAAGGTCACCAGTAATAGCGCAGTTTTCTGATATGTAGGTTAAGCCTTCTTCTTTAGTCTTTTTAAACATTATGCTAATTCTTTATTTTTTAATACGAGAGAGGGGCTTAGCTTACAAAATGGGCGAAAATTAGGCAATTGATGGGCGATAAAAGTGAGGTATAGTTAGGGTTTTATGTACCAGAGCAAAATATGCCTAATAGAAAGCCAAGGATAACCTAGCACGATGTTAAAACGAGTTTTAGCTACACTGCTCGCTACTTGCTGCAGCATAAATATCGCGCAGGCCAATGAGGTGAGGGTGTTAGTTGCTTCTTCGTTGCAACCTGCAATGCAACAGTTGCTGCAGGCTTATCAATCAACCCATAACGATGTGAACATCACCTTGGTTACTGGCGCCTCATCAGCACTGGCTAGGCAAATTGAGCAAGGCGCGCCGGTGGATATATATGTTTCCGCTAATCAAAAGTGGATGGACTATTTACAGCAGCAGCCTAGGGTGGTCATTCACCAAAATCGTCTTTTATTAAGTAACCAACTGGTGCTGGTAAGTAAAAAAGCACAACTAGGTTTTAATTTAACTCAGCTGCAAAGCTGGCAAAATGTCCTTGCAGGGCAGCGGCTGGCGGTGGCCGACCCGCAACATGTGCCAGCCGGTATGTATGCGCAGCAAGCCATGACAACTTTAGGCTTATGGTCTGAATTAAAAGCACAAATGGCCTTTAGTCACAACGTGCGAGCCACCTTGGCTTTAGTTGAACGGGGCGCAGCAGCATTGGGAGTCGTGTATGCCAGTGATGCGTTCACCTCGAAACAAGTAGTGACAGTGGCGAAATTTTCTGACGCCTCGCACTCTCCTATTGTTTATCCTGCTGGGTTGTTGTCTGAGCAAAGTAGCGCTCACGCATTTTATGATTATCTTTGGTCTGAGCAGGCAAGAAACACTTGGCAGGCATTTGGTTTTGTTAATTTAAAACAAAACGTAAACTAAGTAAAAAATGGACACGATAAATATTCATGTTAACCGATTATGAATCACAGGCTTTACTACTTAGCTTAAAGGTATCCAGTGTCGCGGTGTTATGTAGCTTGCCAATTGGGCTGGTGGTGGCATGGGTGCTATCGCGTTGTCAATTTTGGGGTAAGAGCGTATTAGACAGCTTAGTGCATTTACCATTAGTGCTGCCGCCCGTGGTGACTGGCTACTTATTATTGCTGTCATTGAGCCCGCAGTCTGCCTTAGGGGCTTGGCTAGAGCAGTATTTGGGGCTGAGTTTTGCTTTTAGTTGGCGCGGCGCCGCCTTGGCCGCTGCAGTGGTGGCTTTTCCATTACTGGTGCGCTCATTGCGTTTGGCATTTGATAACGTTGACCCCAAGCTAGAACAAGCGGCACGCACTTTAGGTGCGGGGCCTATTCGTGTGTTTTTCACCATTAGTTTGCCATTAATTTATCCCGGCTTATTGGCTGGCTTAGTATTGGCTTTTGCCCGCAGTTTGGGTGAGTTTGGTGCCACTATTACCTTTGTTGCCAACATTCCTAATGAAACCCAAACCTTACCGCTGGCGATGTTTAGCTTTATTGAAACGCCGGGACAAGAGTTTGCCGCCGCGCGTTTGTGTGTGATTGCTGTGGTGCTGGCGTTAATGGCGCTACTTGGCTCGGAGTGGTTATCACGTAAAAACCAAACCAAGCGTGAGGGCGGGCGATGAGTGAATTAGCCAATTTGGTATTAGCCTGTGACAAGCGCTTGGGTGATTGCCGGTTAAGCCTTAATATCAGCTTGCCGCTGCAAGGGGTTGTGGGCATTTTTGGCCTATCAGGCTCGGGTAAAACCAGCTTAATCAACCTGATTGCGGGATTAATTAAACCTGATGCGGGGCGGATTGAATTTCAGCAGCAATGTTTTGTTGATCGTCAGCGCAAACGTTGGTTAGCACCTGAGCAACGACGCATTGGCTATGTGTTTCAAGATGCTCGGTTATTTCCCCATTACACCGTGCGCGGTAATTTACTTTATGGCCATCAAACCCGCGCCGACACGCCGGAAAAGTTAGCACGAATTGTTGGGTTATTGGGTATTGAATTACTGCTAGAACGCCACCCTAATGGTTTATCGGGCGGTGAGCGGCAGCGGGTGGCAATAGGTCGCGCGCTATTATCAGACCCACAATTGCTATTAATGGATGAGCCACTGGCCTCACTAGATGAACCGCGCAAGCAAGAGTTAATGCCTTATCTAAAAGCGCTCTCTAGCGAGTTTAACCTGCCGATTATTTTGGTTAGCCACAGCTTAAATGAAGTATTACAGCTGGTGGACCATCTGGTGCTAATGGATGCAGGCAAGGTTGTGCAGCATGGCCCACTTGAGCAAGTGTGGAACAGCCCCGCGATGCAGCCTTGGCTTGGCGTGACCGAACAAAGTGTATTATTAACCGCCAAGGTCGCCGAGGTAACCGACGATCACGGCATGTTACCCTTGGCGTTAGCGAACAAAGCTGACGAGGGCGGAAAACCATTGTGTTTGTGGAGCAGCTGCCATCGCGAGAAAGGGAAAGGACAGGTACTGCAAGCCGGTCATGACGTGCGACTAAAAATTCGCGCCGCGGATGTTGCGATCAGCCGTGAGCAACCCGAGCAAACCAGCATGCGTAATATCTTACCCGTTACCTTAGTGGGGATGACCGAGCTAGCCGATCAGCAAATCGAGTGGCTAATGGCCGTGGGCGAGCAATTCATTAAGGCGAGGATCACTGCTTGGGCGCAACAAGAAATGCAGTTAAAAGCGGGCGAATCGGCATATGCCTTGATCAAAGGAATTAACGTACTCGGGGTAAGTAAAAGAGTTAACAGCTAGATGATCCTTGATAAAGGACTCACCACACCATGCGCGCCTTGCTGTAATACATGGGTATAAATTTGAGTGGTGCGCACATCACTATGACCAAGCTGCGCCTGAACGGTGCGAATGTCTGCACCGTTTTGTAGTAAGTGCGTTGCAAATGAATGACGTAACGTGTGCGGAGTGACGTGTTTTTTTATGCCCGCTTGGTAAGCGGCTTTTGTAACGGCGCGTTGGAGCTGCTTTTCATCAATATGATGGCGGCGGATCAGCTTAGTTTCAGGGAAAGTGGGCGTTGAATAATTTCTTTGTATAAAAAGCTCAACGTATTAAGGGCCTGCGCCTGAGTGCCTGCTGCGACATTCTGCTGATTCACCAAGTGGCTTAAAAATTGTTCCACTTCCAAATCTGACATGTTGTTAGGGTGGCGCATACCACTGAAGCGGATAAAGCTCGCAATCCAAAATAGATAGCTCTCAATGGTGCGTTTAGCATAGCGGCGGCTATACATGTGCTCTTTTATCATAAGGAGAAAGGCGGACTTCATGTGACAAACCTTTTATCATATTGGATACTGTATTTATAGACAGTGTTATGTAAAGTGTCCAATAACATTATTAGTCAGCGTTTTGTCGGAATATAACAGCGAAGGCTCTATGAAGCCGATAATTGATTGTTTACTATAGATAAAAATGATGTAAATATTGTGGATATGTTTTAGACGCCGTTTTGGGGCGTTTTATCACCCCATTATGGGATCTAAGAAGCTGTTAGCTTTACATGGAAGCTTCAATGAACGAACAAGAATTTTGGAATATTATTGAGAGTGCTGGGTCACCAGAAATTAAAGACCCTGAAGAGCAGTGCGAAGCAATTTCAGAAGCTCTTTCTTCTAGAAGCAAAGAGGAAGTAGTTAAATTTCACAATATCCATCGTACTGTTTTAAATCGAGCTTATACCTGGGATCTAATCGAAGCGTGTTACATCATTATTCATTACGTCTCAGATGATGTGTTCGAAGACTTCAGGAACTGGATAATCTTGAATGGGCGCGACCGATTTGAGCACTCTCTGAGCAATGCTGACTATTTAGCCTCGTTTATTAATGTGGTCGATCCTGTTGAAGAATTAACTGGCGAAGCACTTTTGTATGTTTGTGAGCAGGCTTACGACGGCGAAATAGAAGAGCTGGAAGAGCAATATGAATATCCGGCGGAACCTGATATCAAAGATGATTGGCCTCCAGTTTCTGTTTTAAAAACTAAGTACCCAGAACTTTTTTCGAAATACTGGGATGATTCATTGGAGTATCAGGGTGGCAGCTAACAAGTCAAAGCACTCGGACATGGCAAAGCTGTCGCCTTTTTTGTTCCAAAAAAGTCGCCATCTTCACCATGCCGGTGTTTGAGGCGTTAACACTCTATGAATCATTACACTCCGTACCAAGAAAGACTCAATAGAAGCCCCGATTTCGTTGTGGAGTATGAGATAGATCTTTGTGACGAGTTAAAGGGCGCTAAACCTGCTCAAGGAATGCGAGTAGATTTCCTCTACGAAGGAGACAATCCTCAAGTTGAAGGCGTTCATATGATCTGGCCTGAGTTGCTTGATGAGAATTGCGACGTCATCTTGGATACAACGCCGGGTTACATTGCGAAACGAGGCAAGGCTAATATGTGGGTTGTTGATGAAACTCGGCGTCCATATCACGCTGAGCGTATAAAGGTAGGCTCAAAAGGAACTTGGTGGCGTGGCGGGCGCATAGCGAGACTCACCGTCATAGATGCCGAAGGCCTAAAGCGTTAACAAGGCCAACCATAAGGGATAGCGCAAGCTGTCATAAAATTTGAAACAAATTTTCCGCCAGCCAGCGCTACCCATGTTGGCGGCGTTAAATGGCACGAGGAATTAATTGAAAACTAATACTTGCGGTGAGTGCGGAAGTTTATATTTTTCCTATAAATCTAAAATGAGTTCGCTGTGTCCTGAGTGCTCGCATTATTTGTATGGCTATGAAAACTGTAATCATAAATTTGAGAATGCGAGATGCACTTATTGTTACTGGGATGGTTCAATTTCTAGCTATGTTAAAAACATAAAAGAATCGACATCATAAGAATAGCATTGGATGTAATTTTCGAAATTGGTTTATTTAGCTTCATCAATGAACATCGTTGAAAGTTAATTTAAAATTACAAAGGGTTGTTGTACCGAATTGTTTTTTAAATTCATTGTGCAAAGTTCAGCCATTTAACATACAAGAATAACATACAAGAAAATACAGGTGACGCCTGCGTCGCACCTGATTTAGGCGTTAAATGTCTATGAGTATCTCAGAAAGCACATATTATAGAAGGCAACATGTTACGGGCCACGGTTGTGTATTGGTTTCTATAAAATTTGGGGTAACTCCGGATAATGGAGTACTTGTTGTAAAGCGTCTTGGCTTAAACCAAGATGATGCTCAAATTCAATTTGACGTAGAGCGTCACAAAGAAGAAATAATAGAGGGCGTGCAAGAAGCCAATAATAAGTATGGCGGTGTTCTGCAAGTTCAAGAAATTGAGGTGGTGCCAAATGACTACCCTAAAGAGGGCCAAGCTAGGTATGCAGCATTTCAAATTGCAGAGCACGTGCTTGGTAAAAACATTTAACAAGTTTAGGCACGGCGACCCAAAACACTCCGCTTGAATTTGTGCGGAAAAGACAATCGCACAAATCCAAGCTCCGGCCTTGGGCGCGTGCTAAAGGCGTTATGTGCTTATTCAGAGAGTTACCTTAACTATGAAAGTATCATTAAAAGCTATGGATGAAAGCTCTTTTACAGAGTATTTAAATTTGGTCATTCCTCATTATGCACAAGATAATATTGAGTCTGGTCGTTGGGAAGATTTTGATATATTAGACCGTTCTAAAAAAGAATATGATTGGCTTTTGCCTGATGGATTAGATACCAAAAATAATTACCTGTTCAATGTTATAGAATCCGAAAGTAACATTGAGGTTGGCTATATTGGAATTAAAGTTGAGGAGTATGCTTCTACAAAATCTGCCTTTATATATGACATTGGTATCTACGAAGAGTATCGGAGAAATGGCTATGCAAAATCAGCACTCAATCTAATCGAGAAAGTGGTCTCAGAACTCGGAGTGACAAGTGTTGCTCTTCATGTATTTAATCAAAACGAAGGTGCAAAAGCTTTGTATAAAAGCATTGGCTACGGCGTGGTTAGTCATAATATGTGCAAAGTAATCAGCACATAACATACAAGAATAGGTGTCGCGAAGCCGACACCCATATTCAGGTGTTGGACAAGCCCGGAGCCTCGATAAGCTCGACTTCTTTCCTTATTAAGCAAATTACGCTGTGCTGCCTTGGCCGCGCTTAGCCTGAGTACCTTTCTCAAGGCGAGCGGGATGGATGCAAGGGGCGTCGTGTTGTAAACGCTAACCTTATCAGTTTGTTACTTCTTGCCTATGTGTTGTGTCTGTCTGTTTATTCGTAAGCGCATCATAAACCCCGCATTCTAATCCCCTAGCACGAAGAATAAGATCAAGTCTCCAACCATGAGGAGATTT
>NZ_JAUOPX010000230.1:0-246 GCF_030547455.1 Motilimonas sp. 1_MG-2023
TAACGATACTAATGCGGCGCCGATCCGTAGGGCGGTGGTGGAGACGCCCTGGGGGATTTTGGCTGGGGGGGGGGGGCTGGTCGTCTGGGGGTTGAGTTGGTGGCCGAGTGCCGTGGGCAGGGTGGGGCGGGGGGGGGTCGGCCGCCTCCGCTGTGTCTGCTGTGGGGGGGGGGGGGATCGGGCCGTGCTGGGCGGGTGGCGGTGTGGTGCCCGGGGGTGGCGGGCGGGGGTGGGGGGCGGGGTGGG
>NZ_JAUOPX010000231.1:0-245 GCF_030547455.1 Motilimonas sp. 1_MG-2023
CTTATTGGCGATATTGATACCAACACGCTTGAGTTTGTGGAACTGCTTTTGCGCTTTAAGCCAGGTTGGATGACTGAGTTTGCTGATAATTTCTTTCTCGGTGTTGGGGCTGACTTGCTTTACGCCAGCGCTGACAAGTTAGAGTTTGTCGTAACAGGGACTAAGGTAGTTGCCGATGGGGTATTACCTAGCATTGTTAGTGCGGGCGCGGTGCTCAGCAGTATTTACGATTCAAGAGATTACCG
>NZ_JAUOPX010000232.1:0-245 GCF_030547455.1 Motilimonas sp. 1_MG-2023
ATGATCGGTTGGTCGGGATCGCATTCTAAAAAGCTGACAATCACTTCGTGGCCAATACGCGGAATGGCAATCATGCCGTATTGGGTGCCGGCCCAACCTTGAGACACGCGTACCCAGCAGCTGGCGTTTTCGTCGTTGTTGGAATAACTATCCCATGGAAATTTCACCTTAACGCGGCCATGCTCGTCACAAAATATTTCTTCACCCTATGGGCAGGTAACAATGGCGATTTGTGGACCATCAAC
>NZ_JAUOPX010000233.1:0-245 GCF_030547455.1 Motilimonas sp. 1_MG-2023
AGTAGTGGCTGATATTTCAATAATAGACAGAAAATAAGATTGTCGAGAATTACTCACCAGTAAATAAAATATGCTAGATTTAAAATACACTATTGTAGAAAAACTTAATTTTTAAGAACCAATAAAAAAAAAAGATACAGAACTTAAACCAAAAAAAAAAAACGATAAATTATTTTAGACAAAATTGCAATGACAAAACATCAATTATAAATAAGAGAAACGTAAAAAACACCAAAAAATAAACC
>NZ_JAUOPX010000234.1:0-244 GCF_030547455.1 Motilimonas sp. 1_MG-2023
CTGCAATACTAGCCATGTTAATTTTTTCTTTCCAAATTAAAACTGAAATAATTGCAGTAGCAACAAGTCCAAGACCTGACCAGATTGCATACGCAGCATTTAAAGGAATGGTTTTCAGTGATAATGATAAGAAGAAAAAGCAACTAACGAAAGCTACAATTAAACCTAGTGTAGGGTAAAGTTTTGAAAACCCCTCAGATGCTTTTAATAAAGAAGAGCCAATAAGTTCCCCAATGATTGCGAG
>NZ_JAUOPX010000235.1:0-244 GCF_030547455.1 Motilimonas sp. 1_MG-2023
TTGCTGCTTTATATATTGCACTAGCAGCAGTATTAGCCAACTCAGTCACCAAGCCCATCGCGCAAGTATCTAACATGCTACAAGACATTGGCGCCGGTGGCGGTGATTTGCGCCAGCTCTTACCTGTTAATGGTAATGATGAAATTGCCCAACTTGCTAGTGGCTTTAATATCTTTATCGATAAAATTCAACAATCAATAATTGAAGTGGCCAGCACCAGTAAGTTATTGAATTTCTCCGCCAG
>NZ_JAUOPX010000236.1:0-244 GCF_030547455.1 Motilimonas sp. 1_MG-2023
GCGTAAATCTGCAATATGTTCATTAATGGGGCTAGTTTGCCCAGTGGTTAATCGGGGGGCTATCTGTAGAGCGTGTACCGCTGGGCGGTACACTTACAAAAAGTAGTTATGATTATTTAGCGAGGTGTCTAATGATGATGGTCTCAACTGTTTCAATCTCACTGGCGGCGAACGCTAGCAGCTCACGATCGGGGTATTTTTACTGGGTACCTTTTTTGTTTACTCGGTATAGTAGGCCGTATTG
>NZ_JAUOPX010000026.1:0-59286 GCF_030547455.1 Motilimonas sp. 1_MG-2023
ATTGGGTGATCGACTTGGGTGTTATCAGGTGATCGGCATCAATGTTATTGGGTGATCGGCATTCATGGGAATATGCATTATATGCCGTTCTGGGGGATTTATTCAACCATTATGGGAGCTGAGAAACTGTTGAAAGTAAATTATGTTTGAGCATCGATTAGCAAAAAAATGGAAAGTGATAGAGGTTCAGCTTACTCAAGCCGCAGAATTTCTGCATGAACCTGAAAGGTTTGGGTTAGAGGAAAAAGATCTAGCCGAATACCGCGAATATTTACGCGTGAATGAGCTCGGCTTAGCTATGGAGGTTCTTGAGGACATTGCGTACGAGCATGGGGCTAAGTCGGGTTTCTGGCGTCGTTTAAAAAAGGTAGCAGAAACAATGGAATTACAAGATAAAGTAGAAGAATACGAAAAGGCATTCCATAATGCACTTGCAAAAAACGTATAACAAGGCCAGTCAATCTAACCTCCTTAAACTGTCTTCTTTTTTGCAAAAAGATGCAAAAAAGCAGCCAGTTCACTCCGGCAGTTGCTGGCGGCGTTATTTTTCTAATAGTTGGTGTTCGTAAGTGAGTTATATATACGTCATTTACTAATTAAAGTATGTCTGGTCTGGTCAAGATTGGCTTAACCGTGTCTAGCCTGAGTACTATTCTCAAGTTGAGCAAGATGGATGCAAGAGTCGATTTGCCAAAGAGGGAACAATGAAAAAGTATCTAGTAAGCTTTATTGCAGGAAGCGTTTTCTCGTCGGCGATCCTTATCCCAGTGCTTTTAGTAGAGCAGAAAAATAAGTATGAACTAGGAAAAAATCAAGGGCTCACTAATGGGTTATGGATGAGTGCTGAGAAGCTAAATAGTGAGTTTGGTGAGCTGCCTAATTACAGTAAACCTTGTACTCTGTTAAAACTACTGACGTAGTCAGCACTGAAGTTGATGGTGTTAAAACAGTTAGAGCTATCAACTGAACAGGCGCAGTTGGTTAATGTTAAGTTCCTAAAAGGATATCTCAGCCATGGGAAAACGGTATCGCAGGAGACGCAGCAATAGCATTGCTTCTGTCATTCCAGATATTGTGCATGTTGCGTCGCGATTGTCGTGGTGGGGGGCTCTTTTAACAGGAATTATTGCTTACTTCCTGATTGCCATCCTTCTTGGTGGTTACATCGAAGGGCATATTGCTAGTCAAGCCGAATCAAAATTCTACGTTATTATCGAGGCTCGCTTTGGCCGTTTGGTACACGTATGCAATTGGGTTGGTATAGCAGGTTTTCTAGTAGGGGTATTTTTCGCAATCCGTAACTACTTTGTACTCAGTCGCGCAACCAGCAATGAAAAAGGTATCGTTGCTTTTCTTTCTAAACTAGTCAGCAGAAGCGTTGATTAGCAACAAGTTCACTTGTGTATGTTGTTCGCCTTGAGTTGAGTCTCTTTGTTCATTTTTTAATGCTGTTCATTATTATTGAACACCGCTGTTTATTGAACAGTTGCCATAGTAGCTATTTCTGACGCTCCTTAAACTCTCCCAAAACACTCGCATCAAGCTCTGTTAATGCTTGAGCATTCAGGTGAGCAATGGCTTCTAAGCGAGCGCTCATCGGCCTAAATGATGAAACAGAGTCAGCATTATTGCTTTCTAAAGCTTTCATAAGGCCTTCAAAAAAAGCCGCGCTCATCATATAACCTGCTGGCTCATTGTTCGATAAAACCACGACAGGCTCCCCTGATAAGCAATCCTTAAAATGCTTTCTAGCTTCGCTTGATGACACGGCTTTTTCTGCATAGATTGTACTTGTTTTCATAACACACCTGAGTTTTGGCTGAATATCCAACATGCGGTAGAAATTTGGGATGTAAGGCACAGAGCTTATGAGCAAGAAGCTTAGAGCTTGCACGGAAAGGCCACACTTAAATGAATCCATCGTATGGCAGCGTTAGATCATCGTTAAACTCATTTTTGCACAAAACGTGCTAGCTCTTGTTGCGTAACATTATTGATCGCCGTTTTGTCGGATTTTCACTTCGGTTCGTGAGCTAGCACTGTAAGTGACTGTTTACCCGAAATAAAAATGATGTGAATATCGAGGGTTTGTTTTATTCACCCATTATGGGATCGAATGAGCTGTTATGCATCGGAGAAATCGCGTTAGGAATAATGATGGATAGAGAAGAATTTAGAAAGCGATTTTATGATTATCTTGGAGATTCAGTTAGATACAGGAAGTTTGTAGCTCAACTTAATAAATCAACCAAGAATCGTCTAGCCTACTGGCAACAGAAAAATGTGGTCACATTTTCAAATGAACATGGCCTTGAAGTACCCGAATTCTTTGAGCTCAGAGACATATTTAACGTTTGTGAGGTACATGGAGACGAATTGTTAGAAGGCTTGGTTAAGGTTTTTCGCGGTCACGTTGACTATAGCAGAGAGTATGAACAGGCCACTATAGCCTATTTTCCAAACAGCTATATGAATGAAATCAATGGGCCGACTGAGCTACATGGGAAGAGTATTGCAATTAAATATTGCCCAGCGTGTAGGGTAGCATGTGAAGAGTGGCAAAGAGAAAATGCATAAAAAGGCTATGCTCCCGACCTCCGGCAACTGTCACATTTTGTGCGGAGTACAAAAAGCGGCCTTATCCTCTGGCGGGTGATAGCGGCGTTTTAAGTGCAATCAGGATTTAGCATCATGCAAGAAGAATTAACAACAAATTGGGCTTCAATATATTCAAACCATGGACTCATATCTTTCAGTACTTCCTCTAGTTTTAGAAGTTCAAGGTATGATCTAGCGGGTGAGCACTTAAGCTAACGCCGCATAACGGTAAAATGTGTGATTAGCTTAAAAGTATCACCAAATTTTCTAAGCATGGTACAAATAATGGTTTTAGATTTCAGGTGTTATTTAAGTGGCTGAAACAAAAGGATTTAAGGTGCTAGTTGATAATAGAGTGGGAATAATCCTCCGTTTAGCAAGTACTGGCACTAACAAGCAATAAACTTAAGTCCTCGTAACTGCGGACTTTTTTTGTTTTTAACCGAGGCAAATCTAGCACGGTTTGACAGAGGAATGACCAAGCAACCTCAAATCACATGACGAACTCTATAAGGTAAATGATAGAGATGCCCTGTATGTTACCGTTATCAAAGCAGGCACCGCCTCATTTCGTTACAACTATTCCATCAGCGGCAGACAAGAAACCATCACCTTTGGTCGCTATCCTATAATAACGCTAGCAGAAGCCAGAGAGCGATTAATCGAGGCCAAGAAAATGATTGCATTAGGCAAGTCACCAGCCAAAGAAAAAGCCCGCAGTAAATCGCGGATAAAGGATACCGAGACGTTTGCAGCCTGGGCTGACAAATGGCTTAGGGGTTATCAAATGGCCGACTCAACGCGCGATATGCGCCGCTCTGTGTATGATCGAGAGCTAAAACCTAAGTTTGGTAATCAAAAGCTGACTGAAATCACCCATGAAGACCTACGGGCACTCACCGATACCATAGTAGAGCGCGGCGCACCGGCCACCGCCGTTCATGCCCGCGAAATTGTGTTACAGGTGTTTCGCTGGGCCATCGAGCGTGGCCAAAAGTTGAAAATCCCGCTGTTCGGGTGCGCCCTGCTAGTATCGCTAAATTTGATCCAAGGGATCGCCCCCTAACCCTGCAAGAAATCGGTTTAATGTATCGTTACCTTGAACGGGTAGGGACAACGCCGACTATCCGAGTAGCGGTAAAACTGTTATTGCTCACCATGGTTCGAAAGAGTGAGTTAACCAATGCCACTTGGGACGAGATTAATTTCAGTGAAGCCCTTTGGACTATTCCAAAAGAGCGGATGAAACGGCGCAACCTGCACTTGGTGTTTCTGTCTCGCCAAGTTATCGATTTTTTAATCGCCCTAAAAACCTTTTCCGGTGGCTCAGATTACATACTGCCATCACGCTATGACTCAGATGCCCCGATGAGCAGTGCAACCCTCAACAAAGTGCTGACGCTGACTTATAAAGCGGCGCAAAAAGATGGCCAAGACCTCGCTAAATTTGGCCCCCATGACTTACGCCGCACCGCCAGCACCTTATTGCACGAGGCTGGTTACAACACTGACTGGATTGAAAAATGCCTAGCCCATGAACAAAAGGGCGTCAGGGCGGCGTATAACAAGGCAGAATACCGCGAGCAACGCCCCGCCATGCTGCAAGACTGGGCAGATATGATTGATGAGTGGGTATCTAAAAGGTAGTCATGGCCTTACTAACTATCCTTTAGCTATTTTTATATGATTTTATAACTTACTTTTGGACAGAAATGAGTTACGGGAAATTGAATATTAGCAAGTTATGAATAATTTCAGGGAAGGTAAGCTATTTAAGAGCAACTTATGGAGGCGCATCAGTTGCCGGGCTCTATTCGAAAGATGTTCTGGATATTCTAGGGCTAGTGAAGAACTTTGAAACTGCAAAAACACTTATTGGCTGTTATGTTGCCCTGGGTTACGAGTATCGGGGTGAGTATGGGATCGAAAGGCGCTATTATTTTGTAAGGTAAACTCCCTATGTCAGTCACCTGCATATTCATGAGTATGGCGATATTAATGCATTAAACCATTTAAATTTTAAAGAGCAACTAAGTTCTAAACCTGAACTGCTCAGAGAGTTAAATGAACTAAAAATTGGCTTGCATGAAAAGTATCCCGACAACAAAGCAGAGTATCAAAAGGAAAAGAAAGTTTTCTATGATCGAGTTCATTCTAAGAGGTCTGAACTCTAACAATAACAGGCAATGGACGCGGAAAAGACCGTGCCCTTGCTGCGAGCGTTAGGTGCTTGATGGAAAAGGTAAGTATGGAAATTACTTATCGTGAACGAGTCTTTGACCGGTTAACCACATCAGGATGGTTCTATATCCATTATTTGTGGATGGTCAGTTTGCAGGGCAGTTAGAGTTTCGTAGCTTTTCACCCGAGCCGGAGACTGGCTATGTGCATCTCATTTACTTAAAGCCGAATTTTCGTGGATCAGGACTCGCCCCAAAAGTGCAGGATTATATTGTAAGTATTTTGAGTAAAGCGGGTTGTTTGCGTGCTGTACTTTCGGTAAGCCGAACTAACCATCGAGCTCTCACATTCTACAAGCGCCATGGTTGGGAGTTCGTGCGTAAGAATCCCAAGCACGATGAAACGGACTTTTACCAACTTTGGCTACGCACCTAATCGGGTAGCCGGAGGTCTCTAACCTCCAGCCCCCAAACCACCCACCATGCTCTCTCGATTGAGAAGATGTGAAATGGGCGGCTCATCTTCCGTAATGAATAGTAATTCAAATGTCCTTTAGTTATGCCAGACCTAGAGCAGCAAGGAAATCATTGCTAATGCCAATATTGATTCCTTTGGTTTTCGAGCTTCTAGCAAGGCCTTTTGCTGGTGATACCACAGGCAACGGCGAGACGTTCACTGACACCCTGCTTGATTGTTTGGCTGATGCCTATAAAGGGCTATTTCTGGTCACCCCAAACTCATTTTGGGGCAAAAGTGTGTTACACATTCACGTCAGCACATCTCTGGACAATAATGAGTTAACACCTGCCGCATAATAATATTAGTCGTCGTTTTCTCGGAATATCACATCGATACCACAATCACATCGGTAAGCTGCTGTTTACCTTAGATAAAAATAGTGTAAATATAGAGAATATGTTTTAGGCGCCGTTTTGGGGAGTTTGATCACCCCTTTACGGGGTCCAATAAGCTGTTAGCTGTATGAGGTTTTATGCGAGTTGTACTAGTTACCGGAACATCTAAAGGCTTAGGCTTTGAAGTAGCTAAACAGTATGTCAAATTGGGGTTTCTAGTAATCGGAATCTCACGAAATAAGCCTTTAATAATTGATGAAAATTATCACCATCTTGTTGGCGATGTAACAAACACAAATATCGGCCCTTTGTTAACAACTTTCATTGAGTCATTGGCTATCGAGAAAATTGACATTGTTGTTAATAATGCAGGAGCTGGTAGCTATGGTTGTCACCTTTCAGACTTAGAACCTGAAGAGGTACTAAGTCAGCTTAATTTACATTGTGTAGGGGCATTGAGGGTTATCAAAGCTGTAAGTAGCTATATCAAAGGTTCAAAAATTGTAAATGTAACCTCTAGGCTTGCTTCAATATCTCAAGCTGTTCGAGGAGACTTTGTGAACAGAGATTTTTCATATGGCTATAGAATTGCAAAATGTGCACAGAATATGCTTTCATTATCCTTAGCAAATGATACTGAGCTATCTAACAACGTTATTGTTTCAATTAACCCTGGCCTGTTACAAACCGATTCAGGGTCAAGTGATGCAAAGTTTTCAGCTAAAGATGGTGCACTTGCTTTTATAGAGACAATTGATAATGCAAAATTAAGCGGAATCTATCACGCATTTGGCGAAGAAGCCCTGTATTAAATACAGCCAATCGGGTAGCCGGAGGTCTCTAACCTCCAGTCCCTACAACACCCTGCATGCGGGTCCGCGCAGGGCGTTTCACTATAGTGAGTCGTTCACTGACACCCAGCTTGATTATTTGGCTGATGTCTATACAGGGCTATTTCTGCTCACCCCAAACTCATTTTGGGGCAAAAGTGTGTTAGGAGCTTGGAATACACTGCTTGGCATCTCTGTTGCTCAGGGTATGATTATTTGGCGATTGAGGTAAACTGATGGGCCAGCATAGGAGAAACAATGCAGGCTATCGAGTCAGGCTTTTTACTAACGCGCCACAGCCACAATACTCCACAAGGAGTTAAACATGAATTTTGGCTTAAGGGGCAAACGGGTGTATATCGCCTTTTTAGCTCACCTGAGCCCGTGGTGTTTTTTGTTGCCTCTGAGTACCGTACTGCCATTGCAACATTACTCGCAGATTTTCAGTACCAAACAAAGTCACTCGACTTATGCACTTTTAGCCATCAAGCCACGTTAGGTTTGTACTTCAGCTCTAGTTATCAGGCCACTCAGGCATCACGTTTATTACAAGCCGCGCAGATAGAAACCTTTGAAGCCGATATTAAGCCTTATGATCGATATTTGATGGAGCGATTTGTTCACGCTGAAATTTGTTTCACCGGTAAGTTTGTGCAAAAAATGGGCTACATTGAGGTGCATAACGCCAAGATTAAACCTGCCGCAGTAGCATGCTCCCTTAACACCGTTTCATTGGACATAGAGTGCTCTGAACAAGGCCACTTGTATTCTATTGGTCTCTATGCCGATTGGGGGCAGTGGGTTTATATGATCGGCGAGGAGCAGGCCGATGATTTAGATTATATCATTTGGTGTCGTAATGAGGCGGAGTTAATACAGCACTTTATGCAGTGGCTAACGCGTTATGATCCCGACATTATTATTGGCTGGGCGGTGATCGGTTTTGATATGCGACTGCTAGTGCAACGCGCGCAGGCCCTAGGCATTGAACCCAGATATGGTAGGGCAAAAACCTTGGCTAAGTGGCGCGATGGCCAGCAGGGCGGGGGGTTTTTAGATTTATATGGCCGTGTGGTGATTGATGGTATTGAAGCCCTAAAGGCGGCCACTTATCAGTTTGATAGCTTCTCTCTTGAGTTTGTCGCGCAAAATTTACTCGGCGAAGGTAAGAGTATTAACCAGAGCGCTGATAAAATGGCCGAGATAAATTATCAGTTTAATTATGACAAGTTGGCCCTAGCAAAATACAACTTGCAAGACTGTCGTCTCGTGTGGCAAATATTCCAACACACCCAGCTACTGTCTTTTTTACAGCAACGTAGCCGCTTAACCGGTCTTGAGCTTGGTCGCAGTGGTGGCTCGGTCGCGGCGTTTACTCATTTATATTTACCTCGGGTCCACCGCGCTGGCTATGTGGCGCCAAACCTTCCGCCTGATGGCGGCCTTGCTAGCCCAGGTGGTTATGTGATGGAAAGCCAGCCGGGGCTGTATAAACACGTTTTGGTGCTGGATTATAAAAGCCTTTATCCGTCGATTATCCGCACCTTTAAGATCGATCCTGTCGGGATGATCGAAGGGTTAAAACAGCCAGAGCAAGCCATTGAGGGGTTTTTAGGCGCTTATTTTTCTCGTCATACCCATTTTCTACCGGATATTATTAACGAGCTTTGGCAAGCGCGAGATGAAGCGAAACAGCAAAAAAATGCGGCTGCTTCACAAGCCATTAAGATCATTATGAATTCTTTTTATGGTGTGTTGGGCTCAGGGGGGTGTCGTTTTTATGATACGCGCTTAGCAAGCTCTATCACCTTGCGTGGCCATCAAATCATGAAGCAAACGCGAATCTGGATTGAAGCCAAAGGGTATCAAGTGATTTATGGCGATACCGACTCAACGTTTGTATTATTGAACGAGCCTCTTGAAAGTAGCCAAGATCCTGATGCCATTGGGCGTGACTTAGCCGAGCATATTAATCAGTGTTGGCAAGAAAAGTTACAGCAAGAAATGAATTTGTCTTGTCACTTAGAAATGGAATTTGAGACCCACTATCAGCAATTTTTTATGCCCACTATTCGAGGAACAGAAAAAGGCAGCAAAAAGCGTTACGCGGGATTAACAGGCACCGGCGCCGAGCAAAAATTGGTATTTAAAGGGCTCGAAACCGTGCGCTCCGATTGGACCGAGCTGGCGCGCATTTTTCAGACGCGGTTATACCAAATGATTTTTTCAGAGCAAGATCCCAGCGCATTTATTCGTGATTTTGTGGTGCAAACTCGCAGCGGCCAAAAGGATGATTTATTGGTATATAAAAAACGCTTAGGCCAGCCATTAAACAGCTACGTTAAAAACATACCGCCCCATGCTCGGGCGGCGATGTTAGCGGATGCTGAAAACCAGCGACGAAGTTTGCCTTTACGCTATCAAAATAAAGGCGTTATCCGTTACCTGAATACTTTAGCGGGGCCACAGCCCCTTGAATACATTAGCAGTGCGATTGACTATGACCACTATGTTGAAAAACAACTGCAGCCGATTGCCGACGCCATTTTACCGGCCATAGGGCTCAATTTTTCAGCCATTGCAGAGGATCAGCTCGGCCTGTTTTAACGCCAATTTTAAGCCCAAATCAGAGTTGAAATACCCATGATGGCAAACAGCGCACAGGTAATGCCACGGATCCAATTCAGTGGTAATTTATCCGCGCTGAATTGGCCGGCAAATACCACGGGTACGTTTGCAATTAACATACCCAGCGTGGTGCCTATGATGACCATAAACAGTTGATCATATTTAGCCGCGAGTAGCACCGTTGCCACCTGCGTTTTATCGCCTATCTCGGCAATAAAAAACAGCACTAAGCTCGCCACAAAAGGGCCATATTGATAAAGCTTGTTATCTTCATCATCGGCTTTGTCGGGCACTAATATCCAGATAGCCACGGCAATAAATGACAAGCCGACCACCCAAGTAAGCACTTGTGGTGAGATTAAACTGGCAACCCAATCGCCCATCCAAGCCGCTGCCGCATGATTGGCGATGGTGGCGATAAAAATGCCCAAAATAATAGGCAACGGTTTTTTAAATCGGGTGGCTAATAGAAAAGCTAATAATTGGGTTTTGTCGCCGATTTCAGCGATGGCTACCGCGAGAGTTGAAGTGAGTAAAGCTTCCACAAAAAATACCTATACAGCTAATCGGCTCACCTTAATATGGGGGCAAACCGAATTAGGAAATGAATAATATTGTAATTAGCCGCCGGCCAATTTTACGGTAAACCCTTTTTGTTCTAAAAATGCCTTGGCCAACTCACGTTGGTCGCCTTGCATTTCTATCACATGGTCTTTTACGGTACCGCCGCTGCCACTGCGTTTTTTTAAGGCTTTAGCTAGCTCTTTGAGCTCTTTTTCTGCTAACCCTAAGCCGCTAATGCAAGTTGCGCCTTTGCCTTTGCGGCCTTTGGTTTCTCGGCGAATTCTCACTATACCATCGGTTTCAGGAATGGTTTCGGCTTTTTTAGTTTCATCAATTCGGCCTGTTTCGGTTGAATAGACCAAACGGCTATTATCACTCATATTGCTTCCCATTATTTTTTTCGCGCTATTTTACCTGATTTTGAGCGCAAAGGTGAATGCCTACTTATACCCAATCAACCTGGAGATGCTTGATTTCAGCAAGATTTTACAAGCGTTTAGGCAAGGCATTGATTGCAGGTAATGGCTTTCCCCTTATCAAAATCAATAACGCAGCATAAACGCTTGTAAAACTTGCCCTTTGGGAGCGCCACCGGGTTTCCACTACGTTGTTACGCTAATTTAGAAGGTGCCTACATTCCTGCATTAGCGTGCCTAGTATTGGAAACACGGTGGGGCTCTGAAACATGCATCTTCAAGTTGATTGGGTATAACTGTTGTCTGCGCTTATTTTTATTGGCTTAGGCCTTTGCTGAACAAGCAACTTGTCGTGGTCTCGATAAAAATTGATCTACCGCAAACATTTTTATTCCAGTATTTCTAAAATACACCCAAATAAAAACAATTCGCATTACTAAAGGTGTTTAGATGAAGTTATCAGAATTAGTAGTTGGCCAACAAGCTAAAATTATTGGCTATGAGGGTATCAGCGTCGGGCACCGTAAAAAACTATTAGCGATGGGATTATTACCGCAAACGAGGATCCATTTTGTACGTCTGGCGCCTTTTGGCGATCCTCTGCAAATTAAAACCTCAAATATCAGCTTGGCACTGCGCAAAACCTTAGCAGAAAAAATCACGGTAGAGGTCATTTAATGAATGCAGTCAAACACCTTATCACCGTAGGCAATCCTAACTGCGGTAAAACGACCCTGTTTAATGGTCTAACGGGCGCACGCCAACAAGTGGGTAACTGGAGCGGCGTAACCGTTGATAAGAAAACAGGGCAGTTTGAAGTAGGCCAGCAGTCTTTTAGCGTGACTGATTTACCCGGCATTTATAGTTTTGATAACGCGGGAGATAGTTACTCACTTGATGAACAAATTGCATTTGATTTTATTCTTAGTCAGCAACCCGATTTGATCATTAATGTACTGGATGCTACCGCGATAGAGCGCAGTTTGTATTTAACACTGCAGCTCAAAGAGCTTGGTTTTCCGATGCTGGTGCTACTCAATAAAATGGACAGTGCTGAGCAAAAAAATCTGCGTTTTGATTTAGACTTATTTGCGCAAGTTCTAGGTTGCCCTGTGCTAGCGTTGTCTTCAAATCAAGTTGATCAAGTCAGTGCATTAAAGCAGCAGTTACCGAATTTATTTGAACAAGTTAACAATCAGCCATTAGCCTTGAGTTATGGCGATGATTTTGAAGCCACGTTAGCTCGTCTATTGCCCATCGCGGATACCTTAGGGCTTAATTGTCATAGCCGTGGCTTGGCGATGAAACTCATTGAATCGGATCCACAGTTACAAGGGCAATTATCCACTCAGGATCAACTCGACGTTACGCAATCGAGGCGCACTTTAGAACAAAGTCATGATTTGGATTTACACATTGCTGATGCGCGCTATTCGTTTATCTATCAGCTAGTGCAGCAAGGCATTAGCACGGCAGGTAAATTGTCCATTAGCGTATCAGAGAAAATCGATGCGGTGGTGTTACATCGTTGGTTTGGTGTGCCTATTTTCTTATTAGTGATGTATCTGCTCTTTATGTTCAGCATTAATATAGGTAGCAGTTTTATCGACTTCTTTGATATTAGTTTTGGCGCTGTTTTTGTTGAGGGAGCGGGGTTATTGCTCACTCAGTGGGGGGCTCCGCTTTGGTTAAATGCGATCTTGGCGGATGGTATAGGCTCAGGCATACAAACCGTGGCGACGTTTATTCCGGTGATTGCTTGCCTTTATTTGTTTTTATCTTTGCTTGAAAGCTCGGGTTACTTGGCGCGTGCCGCCTTTGTGGTTGATAAGCTAATGCAAAAACTTGGACTGCCAGGTAAATCGTTTGTGCCGATGATTGTTGGGTTTGGTTGTACGGTGCCAGCAGTCATGGCGGCGCGCACCTTAGACAAAGAGCGTGAGCGATTACTTACCAGTATTATGTCGCCTTTTATGTCATGTGGCGCGAGACTGCCGGTATACGCCTTATTTGCGGCGGCTTTTTTTCCTGAAAATGGTCAGAACTTGGTGTTTGTTTTGTACCTTACGGGAATATTAGTGGCAGTATTTACCGGCTTTGTGCTGAGCCGAACGTTATTACCGGGCAACAGTGAAAACATGTTACTTGAGCTGCCTGATTATGAAGTGCCGCGCGCACGCAATATCGCGATTAAAACCTGGCATAAGTTGAAAAGTTTTATACTCGGCGCCGGCAAAACCATCATTATAGTGGTGGCCGCGCTGAGCTTTTTTAACTCACTCGGGACCGACGGCAGCTTTGGTAACCAAGATAGCGATAAGTCAATTTTGAGTGTGGTGGCGCAGCAAGTGACCCCCATATTTGCCCCAATGGGGCTGACGCAAGATAACTGGCCTGCGACGGTAGGTGTTATCACAGGCGTTTTTGCCAAAGAGGCGCTGGTGGGCACGTTGAATAGTTTGTATGCCAGTCAACGTGAGGCCGAGGAAGAAGCATTTGATTTAGGCAATAAATTGCTGGAAGCGTTGAACACAATTCCTGATAACTTGGCCGGGCTGAGTTTTAGTGACCCGATGGGCGTGAATGTGGGTGACCTTTCTGACTCGGCGTCGGTGGCGGCAGAGCAAGAAGTTGATATCAGTGTTTTTGCTGACATGCAACAAAGGTTTGACGGTCAAGCGGGGGCATTTGCTTACTTACTGTTTATCCTGCTTTACATTCCATGTGCCGCAGCAATGGGCGCGTTGGTACGTGAAATTGGTCAAAAATGGGCGATATTTACTGCTTGTTGGACCACGGGCATTGCCTATTTAGTGGCGGTATTTGTTTATCAAGCCGCGCGTATCTCAGCGCATCCTGCAAGCTCATTGGCTTGGCTGGGGGGGATTGTGATTAGTTTAGCGAGCGTGATAGCGGTGATGAAATTTAAAGGCGACCTATTAAAGCCTAAGGTGGTGATGGGTGATACTGCAAAGGCTTAAGCAAGAGATACAACAAGCAGGGCGGATCAGTCAGCAGCAGTTATGCCGCCGTTATCGCGTTTCGCCGCAAGGTTTAGATGCCATGCTTGCGCTGCTCATCAAACGGGGCAATGTGCATAAATCCATGTCGGAAAAAGCAGCCAGTGCCTGTGGCTGCGGCAAAGAAAATGAAATTTGGTACAGCTGGCATGATGTAGCGCAAATCCCCACAATTGAAATTAGCTAACATTAACTCGCCTCTATTGCAGGGGCGTGATTAGCTTATTTTACTGGGATATTATGAAACTCTTTGTTATTGCAGACATTCACGGCTCGCTCTCGTCTTTAAATCTCGCGCTAAAAGCCTTTACTCGCCAGCAGGCTGATTATCTAGTCATTTTAGGTGATGTGCTAAATCACGGTCCACGCAACGCTTTGCCCAATGGTTATGAGCCAGCGATGGTTGCCTCTAAGCTCAATGAATTTGCTAAGCGCATTATTGCTGTACGCGGTAATTGCGACAGTGAAGTAGACCAAGGCTTGCTCGATTTTCCAATTGACGCAAGTTATAACCAATTGCTTGCGAATGACAGGCGCTTCTTTTTAACCCACGGTCATGTTTACCACCCTGATGCTTTACCCCCTTTGAGCAAAGGCGATATTTTTTGCTTTGCTCATAGCCACCAACCAGTAGCGGAAAAGCGGGGGCATTTGTTTTATTTCAACCCCGGCTCTATCGCATTGCCAAGGGGAGAAGCGCCCGCTAGTTATGGGCTGATTGATCAACAGGGCTTATCAGTAAAGCGGTTGTTTGATGACGAGCTAATGTTGTATCAAGATCTCGCTTAGGCATGATGGTGAACCTTGCTAAGGCAGCGGCAACAAATTAGCAAATCGCCAATGATGTCAATAAGTAGCGGATATGGTGAGCTAGACTGTTGCTTGACAGCGTTGCGCCAATTTATCTAAGAATTCGTGTAGTTTTAGATTCATTTCATAGTAGTCATGATTCAGTAATATGTCTGCCTCATCAACAAAGCGATACTCTGCCGCTCTACTTAAATCGTCATTTTGAATTAACAGCGAAACCAGCTCTTTTGTTAGTTCCATATGGCACTGGAAACCGAATACCTTGTCACTGTAGGCAACAATCTGTCTTGGGCAGCCTTCACTGTAAGCGATAACTTTAGAATCCAAGGTCAATCCGGGCATGTCGTTGTGCCAATGACCGACGTCTAGTGTGCTACCAAAATGAGAAAAAAGTGGGTGTGTTAATCCTTCCTTGGTTAAGTTAATGGGAAATTTGCCAACCTCACGCTCAGGGCTATGTTCATATTGAGCACCTAGCGCTTCACCAATTAGTTGTGAGCCAAGGCAAACCCCAATCACTGCCTTTCCGGCATCAATGGCTGTCAAGATGACATCTTGTTCACCTTTTGTATCAAAGTGAGGACATTGCTCTTTACTCGTTGACGGATCTTGAGGTCCGCCCATTACGATTAAAAAATCGAAATCATCAACATTTTTTGGCAAGGGATCCCCCTGATAAACTTTGGAATAACTAATCGTGAAATCACGGTTTTTTGCCCAGCTTTCATAAGCACCTGGTGCTTCAAAATGTTCATGAATAATAAAATGGATGTGCATTTTTTGGCCTTTAAACTGACGATTAAATGACAATTCTATATTAAATTAATATGGCAAATATTATACTAACTGACATAAAACATAGATAAGTCGCCAAGTATGCAAGCAAATGAACTCATCCTGACATCCTCCAATAGCCAACTAATTACCAAAGCAATCCATATGCCTGCTGGCTATATTGACGAGTTTCATTCACATCCGTGGCACCAAATAGTGTTTCCCTTAACTGGCTTATTGCAGTCAACAATTGACCAAAAATCTGCCATTGTTCCTCATAATGCAATGTTATTCATACCGGAAAGTACAGTGCATAAATCCGTTGCTGTCACGGATACCCAATTTTTGGCAATTTATCTTAATCCAAGTGCATGCGTGCAATATGGTGATTGCCCAAAATCCTGTTTAGTAACCCCATTCATTAAAGAATTAATACTGCTTTTATTCGGTGAAGGTATTAGTAAATTATCGGATGTTAATCTTACAAATTTGCTTGTGGTGTTAAGAGATCAAATTAAAATTGCAGGTAGTTATGATATTCCATTGTTAATCCCAGCGGATAAGCGATTGAAGTCGATCTTTACTCAACTGAGACAGCAACCAAACTTGAAACTCACACTTAAAGAGTGGTCAGTCAAGGTGGGGGCATCAGAGCGAACCCTATCAAGGCTGTGCGCTAAAGAATTTAATCAGTCTTTCTCTTTGTGGCGACAAAGTGTCAGGTTGGTTTTATCTTTACAGTTATTAAGCTCAACGCGAACGATTCAAGACATTGCTTTGGAATTGGGTTATGCCTCGGATTCAGCCTATATTTATGCGTTCAAAAAAATGTTTAACCAGACTCCAAGCAAATATCGCAGTGATAGTTTAGCTCACGGATTAACCATTAGTGCACTTCTAGGCTAATACTTCGGATTTACCAACCAACTTGAAGATGCATGTTTCAGAGCACCCGAGCTTTCAATACTAGGCACGTTCATGTAGGAATGTAGGCTCCTTTTAAATTAGCGTAACAGTGCTCTTGACTTTAAATTCTGAAAATAAGGCCCGCAATATTTTCAGGTTTAGACAAAATTATTAGGAGCAGTTGACATCTTTTGCCGATGATGTCATTTTTACCTCATGAATACGCAAACGCTTAGCCAACGAATTATTAGCATCATTTCTTTTGAAGTGGTGGGATAGTTTGCGTAACTAACAAATAAAAAACCCGCCTAGAAGGCGGGTTTTTTATAACTTCACCTCTAGGCAAATTTACAGAGGTAAGTATGTTTACAGAGCAAAAACAACATTCGTCATCGACAAACTTTTCTTTCGTTAACGCTGAACATGACGTGCTGACTTTTTGGCAGCAAAATCAGGTTTTTCAGCAATCTCTCGAACAATCGCAACATAAACCCACCTTTGTTTTCTATGATGGGCCTCCTTTTGCAACGGGGCTACCCCATCATGGCCATCTTGTCGCATCGACCATAAAAGACATAGTGCCGCGTTATCAAACGATGCTTGGCTATCATGTTGAACGTCGCTTTGGTTGGGATTGCCACGGTTTGCCCATCGAGCACGAGATAGACAAAGCTCTTGGTATGTCGGCTAAAGAGGCGGTCGAAAAATACGGCATCGCTGCCTACAACGATGAGTGTCGTGCCATTGTTCAGCGCTATAGCCAAGAATGGGAAAAAACCATCACTCGACTAGGTCGTTGGGTCGATTTTGAAAATGACTATCGCACTATGGACCCTAATTTCATGGAGTCGGTCTGGTGGGTATTTAAGCAGTTATGGGATAAAGGCATGGTTTATGAGGGCGAAAAAGTGGTTGCCTATTCTACTGAGCTGGAAACCGTATTGTCTAACTTTGAAGCGTCGTCTAACTATAAAGATGTGCAAGATCCTGCAGTGACGGTGCTATTTAAACTTGAGAATGACGAAGCCTATTTTGCCGCTTGGACCACAACACCTTGGACCTTACCTTCAAACTTAGCCTTATGTGTTAATCCGGAGTTCGATTATGTCAAAGTCTGGGATAAAACGGTTAATAAGGTAATCTGGCTTGCTCAAGGCCTTATGGGGACAGTAGTAAAAAATCGTCAAGTAGAAGTCCTTGCAACGGTCAAGGGCACTGAATTGGTTGGTAAGGCATATCAGCCTTTGTTCTCATATTTTGCTAGTCAGCGGCAAGAGGGGGCTTTCCAAGTCTTATCGGATGATTATGTCTCCCTTGAAAGCGGGACGGGTATCGTTCATATGGCGCCGGCATTTGGCGAAGATGATCAACGTGTTTGCCGAGCGCATAACGTGAGCGCCAGTGTTTGTCCATTAGATGGTCGAGGCCGTTTTACGCAAGAGGTCGATGATTTTTCCGGAATGTACGTTAAAGATGCGGACAAGCAAATCATCCAAACATTAAAAGACAAGGGACACCTGTATCACCATGAAACCTTGATGCACAGTTACCCCTTTTGTCCTCGCTCTGATACGCCAATCATTTACCGTACTGTGCCTTCTTGGTATGTCAAAGTGACCGCTATCCGCGATAAGTTGGTTGAGAATAATAAACAAATCAGATGGGTACCTGAGCACATACAGCAAGGTCGAATGGGAAAATGGTTAGAAAATGCCATCGATTGGGCTGTGTCCAGGAACCGTTATTGGGGCACTCCGCTACCCATCTGGGTCAATGACATCACTGGTAATCATGTTTGTGTTGGTTCAATTGCCGAGCTGACTAGGCTTACGGGTAAAGCAATATCGGATTTACATCGCGACCACGTTGATGGGCTCACATTTACTGTCGCCAATGAAGAGGGTGTGTATCGTCGTATACCTGAAGTATTTGATTGTTGGTTTGAGTCTGGCTCTATGCCTTATGCGCAGGTTCATTATCCGTTTGAAAATAAACAACAGTTTGAGGCTAACTTCCCTGCCTCTTTTATTGCTGAAGGGGTCGATCAAACGCGCGGATGGTTCTATACCCTACAGGTATTGAGTGAGAGTTTGTTTGGCAAACCGCCATTTACCAATGTCATTGTAAATGGCACTGTGATGGCTGAAGACGGTAAAAAGATGTCAAAGCGGTTAAAGAACTATACCGCGCCTGACTCGTTGATGGAACAATATGGTGCTGACGCGCTGCGCTTATACCTGATCAACTCGGGTTTAGTAAAAGCAGAAGAGCAAAAATTTGTCGACAGTGGTGTTCAAGAAATGGTGCGTAAGGTGTTGTTACCTTGGTATAACGCATTTAAATTTTTTAGTACGTATGCCGATATCGATAAATGGCAGGCATCCGGCGAGTTAGCTAAAGAAAACGTTTTAGATCAATGGATTGTATCACGGTTGGAAAGCTTGATAGAGAAAGTAAATAGCGAAATGCAGGCCTATCGTTTGTACGAGGTTGTCCCACTACTGTTTGCGTTTTTAGAAGACTTAACCAATTGGTATATTCGCCTTAATCGTGCCCGTTTTTGGCAAGCTGAAATGAATGCAGACAAAGCAAGTGCTTATGCCTCCCTTTACTATTGCTTAAATACCTTTTCGACTTTGATGGCGCCATTCGCACCATTTTTATCTGAATATCTTTATCAACAACTTAACGGTTATGCTAACGATAAAGAACGGCCTATTTCTGTTCATTTGTGCGACTATCCACAAGCAAAAGCCGAACTAAAATCGCCAGCGTTAGAGTTGAGTGTACAACGTTTGCAGCATTTAGTAGTGATGGGGCGTCAGCAACGTAATGATCTAAAAATAAAGCTAAAAACGCCACTAAGCAGTGCCACTGTTTTGCATCGAGATGCCGCTGAATTACAAGATATAAAGTGCCTGTCGAGTTACATTAAATCTGAGTTGAATATCAAAACACTTAGTTTCAGCACAGATGAGAGCCAATTTATTGATTTGTACGCTAAAGCAAATTTCCCTATGTTGGGTAAACGCCTTGGCAAGCAGATGAAGCATTACGCGAGTTTAATCGCTAATTTGACGGCACAAGATATTGATCAGCTGCAGCAACAAGGCCAGTTGGAAGTCGATGGCCAACGCTTTAATGAAGATGAGATAGTTATCTTTCGCAAGGCCAAAGCTGGTGTAAATGCCGTGTCAAATCGGTTTATTTCGATGGAGTTTGATCCTGAGTTAACTGAAGAGCTGATTGCAGAGGGCATGGTGAGAGAAGTAATCAGTGGGATCCAAAAAAAGCGAAAATCAATGGGGCTCAATGTTACCGATAGAATATGGATTGCAATAAATACTTCAGACAAAGTACGGCTGTGGCTAGAAAAGTATGAAGACTACTTAAAGACGGAAACCTTGGCCATTGAGCTGGATTTCGAGCTAGCGCAAGGATTAGGTGAGCCTTATGAGTTAGAGCTGGGTACTATCTATATTGATGTTCGAAAATAACTTAGTCAATGCGCTACTCAGCTAAATGCGGTAGCGCATTGTTAGTGAACAGCGCTGGGCTAAGAGTTTATTGCCGATTAGTGTTAATACTTTTATACCCAATCAACTGAAGATGCATGTTTCAGAGCGCCACCGTGTTTATGCTGTGTTATTGATTCTGATAAGGAGAAGCCATTACCTGCAATCAATGCCTTGCCTAAACGTGTGTAAAATCTTGCTGAAATCAAGCCTCTCCAAGTTGATTGGGTATAATTGGGAGCGGGTAGTCACACAAAGAGCCATTACTGGTGACGATTGCCTTCCATAATGGTTTGTAATAACGAGCCATCAAGTAACACGCGCTTGACTAGGGCAAAACCGCCCATGGTTGGCTGCTTTTGAAATTTTGCTGGCACAATCGGCAAGTTGTCATGAAAGCTAGGCAAAGATTGATGGTGAACACATTGTTTAATGGCTGGCAGCAATACTTGGTCTGCCGCCATTATCTCTCCGGCAATTAACACTTTTTCAGGGTTAAATAAGTTCACCATGATCGCGATAGCTTGGCCGAGATATTTACCGACATTAGTAAGCACTGAAATCGCAAGCGCGTCGCCTTTGTTGGCCGCTTGGCAAATACTGGAAATGTCGATTTGCTTGCCGCCGAGGCTGCTTTGACGGCCTTCTGCAATATACTGCTTAACCTGTTCAACTATGGCTTCATTAGACGCCACGGTTTCGAGGCAGCCATAGTTGCCACAATGGCAGCGTTTACCTAATGGATCAATTTGGATATGGCCTATTTCACCCACATTTCGGTTACTTCCAAGAAATACTTGGCCACGAGACATAATCCCTGAGCCAGTACCGTGATGGATAGTGATAAGAATAGAATCGTCACAATCGTTTGATGCGCCAAAGTAGTGCTCGGCCAGTGCCATGGCGCGGGTGTCGTTACCGACAAAGGCTGGCATTGAAAAGCGTCGTGAGATGATGTCTGCCAGTGGGCAGTTGCGCATATTGTATCGGGGCGTATAAATCACAATACCAGATTGCGGGTTAACCAAACCCGATAAGGTTACCGCAATGGCGATTAACTTTTTGGTTTTACGTGCATATTCGTCAATAAAATCGGCTAATGTTTGACAGAGAAACTCGACTAAATCATCTTGCTCTGTTACTTGAATCGGTAGCTGGATACCTACAATTTCTTTGCCGGATAAATCGTATAAAGAAAGGGTAAGAAGTCGCCGGCCAATTTTGGCGGCGACAAAATGAAATTTGGATGTCTCGGTGGTGAGTGAGATCGCGCGTCGGCCGCCGGTTGAAGCTTGTTGTGCCACTTCTTTAATTAACCCGTGTTCAATTAACTGGCGGGTAATTTTGGTGACACTTGCCGGAGCCAGTTGACTGACTTCGGCAATTTTAACGCGAGAGATTGGCCCTTGAGAATCAACTAAGCGATAAACAGCTGCGCTATTTACTTGTTTAATTAAATCTACATTGGCTATCAATCCGTTTTTCATTATTTATTGCTTCTTATAAAGACCGTTAACCACGGTACCGGTTACTTTGAAGTCACTGTTGAAAATAGCCAAGTTGGCTACTTTACCCGGCGCGATGACGCCCAGTTTATCTTCGACAGAGACGGCTTTCGCAGGATAAAGAGTGGCCATGCGAATAGCTTCATCTAATTCAATACCAACGAACTTAACCGATTGTTCGATTGACTCGATCATGGTTACTGCGCTGCCACCTAAGGTGCCGTCTGCGCCGAAACATTTACCATCTTTGTAGTATACCGTGGTACCGACAAAGTCGAATTGGTCAATATTTGCACCTGCAGGTGCCGTCGCATCAGTAACTAAAATCAGTTTGTCACCTTTGATTTTTTTAGAAATGCGCACGTTCGGATAAGCAACATGGAAACCATCTACAATGATGCCAGTGTAAACATCTTCACTGTCATAAACTGCGCCAAGTACTCCAGGCTCACGGCCTGTCATTGGGCTCATCGCATTGAATAGATGGGTAGCAAAAGTCGCACCAGCATCGATAGCTGCTTTGGCTTGCTCATAAGTTGCATTGGTATGGCCTAGTGATACCACAACACCTGCTTGAGATAATTGTTTAATTACTTCAATAGGGGTGTTTTCTGGTGCCAGTGTGACCTTGCTCACTACATCGGCGTTTTCACAAATCAAATCAATCATTTCTTGAGCTGGTTTGCGAATAAACTCAGGGCGGTGAATACCTTTTTTCTCTAGGCTTAAATAAGGCCCTTCTAGATGTAACCCTAATACTTCATTAGGCGTTGCATCCATGTACTGACGACCTACTTGCAGTGCCGCTTTCATATCTTCGTCTGAAGATGTGATCAGGGTGGGTAGGTAGCTAGTACAACCTGATTTCAGATTGGCTTCTTGCATGATTTGCAGTGTTTTAATCGACACATCATCATTAAACATCACGCCACCACAGCCATTAAGCTGTAGATCGATAAAGCCTGGGGCAAGATTGGCGCCATTTAAATCAACTTGCTCGATATTGGCTGCTATATCAGCAGCCGCAACGATCGAGTGAATTTGGTCGCCTTCAACTAATACAGCATGCTCAGTAAGCACCGCTTCAGTTGTGTAAATTGTACAGTTAGTTAACGCGTACATCTGTCACTCCTTAGGGCTTAAAGGTTACCTACATTGCCAGCTTCAAGCTCTTTGAAGTATTTTAGGGTTTTCACTTTCAGTTCTAGTGTTGCTGGCTCGTCACAAGCGATAATTGATTTAGGGTGAAGTTGCAGTGCAGATACCGTCCACAAATGGTTTACGCTACCTTCAACTGCGGCTTCAAGTGCTTGTGCCTTGTTATGACCTGTTACTAAGATCAATACTTCTTTTGCATCAAGTAGTGTGCCGACACCAATGGTTAGGGCAATTTTTGGCACTTGGTTGATGTCGTTGTCAAAGAAGCGTGAGTTAGCGATGCGGGTATCTGGCGTTAATGTTTTGATACGTGTACGAGACGCTAACGATGATGCTGGCTCGTTAAATGCGATGTGGCCGTCTGTGCCTACGCCACCCATGAATAGGTTGATTTGGCCGTAGCTTTTAATTTTGTCTTCGTAACGTTGGCATTCCGCTTCTAAATCTTCGGCATTACCGTCAAGTAGGTTGATGTTCTTTTCTTGAATATTGATGTGATTGAAGAAGTTGTTGTACATGAAGCTGCGGTAGCTTTCTGGATGATCAGGGGCGATGCCTACGTATTCATCCATGTTGAATGTGACGACATGCTCAAAACTTACTTCGCCCGCTTTGTTAAGTTCAATTAAACGCTTGTAAGTGTTTAGAGGCGTACCACCAGTAGGACAACCTAGTACAAAAGGGCGTTCAGCGGTTGGCGCAAACTTGTTAATACGATCAGCGATGTAGCGTGCAGACCAAAGGCCAACGTCTTTTGCTGTGTCAAGTGGGATAAGTCTCATGAGGTATCTCTCCAGTACAAATTAAAAGGATTAAAGTGAATGTAATTTACGTTGTGGGTGATTATCTCACCCCTAAATTTAAAGTCATTGTGGCGATTGTCGTGAAATATTGCAATAGTTAATTCGCAGCGAGAAGAAACTTTTCTTAGTATTTGTGATGGCTTTTAGCAAGTTTTTATTTTTCTGGCCAAAATTACATATTTTTAGCAAGAATCTAAGCTGAAGGTATTAAATAAGTGTATGATTTTACTTTGTAGTATTAGTACTACTTAAGGTCAAATATCGCCACCGAAGCAACGTTTCGTAATTTATCATCGTATTCAGTCAGTTTGAGCTCACCATAAGGCCCTTTCATATTGTTCTTGCTACCTTGGCATAATGGCCTCAAATTGCCATATAGAAGCTTTTAAGAGGCTCATTGGAGCTAAATATGTGGTGTTAAGCACAGTTATGAGACTAAAGGTGTAGTGCTGTTGACCGTGATCACAAAAGTTTTGAATATTAATTTGCGCAGCGAAATAAATCCCTTATGCTGCCATCTATGCTTGCTTTAGGTAGATAAAAGCTAGCTTAAAAATAAAAAATCTACGCACTCAAATACACACATAATGACCTATTGGAAAGGAGAGGTAATTGTGAATATTCTTGGTTATTTACAAAAGATTGGTAGAGCGCTAATGGTCCCCGTGGCCGTTTTGCCAGCTGCTGCCGTATTAATGGGTATTGGTTACTACATTGACCCAACGGGTTGGGGTGGTGGTAATGCTATGGCCGCATTCCTGATTAAATCAGGTGCAGCGATCATTGATAACATGTCAGTACTGTTCGCCATTGGTGTGGCATACGGCATGTCAAAAGATAAAGACGGTGCAGCGGCTTTAGCAGGTTTTGTTACCTTTATGGTAATTACGACCCTTCTTGGTCCAGGTGCAGTGGAGCAAATTGGCTTAGTTGCAATGGACAGCCCTGAAACGAAACTTGCGTTTGCTAAAATTAGCAACCAGTTTGTGGGTATCCTATCAGGTGTGGTTGCGGCTGAGATTTACAACCGTTTCTACCAAGTAGAGCTACACAAAGCACTATCATTCTTCAGCGGTAAACGCCTTGTTCCTATCTTATGTTCTTGGGCTGCTATTGTTCTTGCATTTGTGCTTATGTACGTTTGGCCTGTCATCTTTGGTGCGTTAATTCACTTTGGTGAAGCAATTACGGGTATGGGTGATGTTGGCGCGGGTCTATACGGTTTCTTCAACCGTCTGCTTATCCCTGTTGGTCTACACCACGCACTAAACACAGTATTCTGGTTTGATTTCGCAGGCATTAACGATCTAGGTAACTGGTGGGCTGCTGGCGAAGTGGTTAACGGTGTGAAACTAGACGCTGATGGCAACACAATTGCAGTTGTAGGCGAAACAGGTCGCTACATGGCTGGTTTCTTCCCTGTAATGATGTTTGGTCTACCGGGTGCAGCTTTAGCTATCTACCACACAGCTAAACCAGAAAACAAAGAGCGCGTGCTATCTATCATGATTGCAGCTGGCTTTGCATCTTTCTTCACAGGTGTAACTGAGCCGCTAGAATTCTCATTCATGTTCGTAGCGCCTGTACTGTACTTCTTACACGCTGTATTAACAGGTATCTCGCTATTCATCGCAGCTTCTATGCAATGGACAGCAGGCTTTGGTTTCTCTGCTGGTCTTGTGGATTTATTCTTATCAGCAAACAACCCGCTAGCGAACAAATGGTACATGCTAGTAGCACAAGGTTTAGTGTTCTTCGCTATCTACTACAGCGTATTCCGCTTTGTGATTGTTAAGTTCAACCTTGCAACACCAGGTCGTGAAGCAGTTGAAGCAAACACTTCTTCTAAAGCAAGTGGTAATGAAAGCAAGCGTGAACTAGCTGAAAAATACTTAGCGGCGTTAGGTGGTGCAGATAACCTAACAGTTATTGATGCTTGTATTACTCGTTTACGTCTGACTCTTAAAGACCGCAGCGTGATTGACGAAGGCACCCTTAAAGGCTTAGGCGCTATGGGTGTGGTGAAACTAGGTGATAACAACTTACAAGTTATCCTAGGTCCACAAGCAGAGCTTGTTGCTAGCGAAATGAAAGCTATCGCAGGTAAATAATCAACTGGGTCTTAACCTAGTATGAACTAAGGGAGCTTCGGCTCCCTTTTTTGTTGCTAAAATATATCATTGCGATGCGATCAGCTATTGTGCTTAAGCCGCGAATGGGGGATCATTAGCGGCTATTTTATTGGTATTATTTTAATTACTCGAGGTATGCGATGAGTCAGGCGGACATTCGTCCTAGCAATTTCATTCGTCAAATCATTGATGAAGATATTAAAAACGGTAAGCACGGTGGACGCGTACATACCCGTTTTCCACCTGAGCCAAACGGTTACTTACATATAGGTCACGCGAAATCGATTTGTTTAAACTTCGGTATTGCTCGTGATTACGATAATGCGCTATGTAACTTGCGCTTTGACGATACCAATCCAGAAAAAGAAGACATTGACTACGTTGAAGCAATTAAGCGTGACGTACAATGGTTAGGGTTTAACTGGCACGGTGATATTAATTACGCGTCCAACTACTTTGACCAATTGTACCAATTTGCGGTTGAGCTAATTGAAGCAGGCAAAGCCTATGTATGTCAGTTAAATGCTGAAGAAACACGCCAATACCGCGGCACTTTGGTTGAGCCTGGTAAAAATAGCCCTTACCGCGATCGCCCAATTGAAGAAAACTTAGATTTATTCCAGCGCATGCGTGCGGGTGAATTTAAAGAAGGCGAAATGATGTTGCGTGCCAAGATTGACATGGCATCGCCTAACATGAAAATGCGCGATCCGGTGATCTATCGTATTCGTTTCGCTCATCACCATCAAACCGGTGACAAGTGGTGCATTTATCCCATGTACGATTTTACTCATTGTATCTCGGATGCGCTCGAAGGTATTACACATAGCCTGTGTACTCTTGAGTTTGAAGACCACCGTCCGCTATATGACTGGGTATTGGATAATATCACCATCTCATGTCATCCACAGCAAATTGAATTTTCACGTTTAAACCTAGAAAGTACGTTAACGTCGAAGCGTAAGCTAAATGCTTTAGTGACAGAAAAGATTGTCAGTGGTTGGAATGACCCGCGTATGCCTACTATTGCTGGTATTCGCCGTCGTGGCTATACACCTGCTTCTATTGTTGATTTTTGTCAGCGCATTGGTGTTACCAAGCAAGAAAACACTGTTGAAATGGCGATGTTAGAAGCGTGTATTCGTGAAGATCTTGAAGTGAATGCTCCACGTGCAATGGCGGTAATTGATCCACTTAAAATTGTGATTGAAAACTACCCTGAAGATCAGGTTGAAATGATCAATGCGGCTAATCATCCAAAAGATGAAACCATGGGAACTCGTGAGTTACCTTTTAGTCGTGAAATTTATATTGATCGTGATGACTTCCGTGAAGAAGCCAATAAAAAGTACAAGCGTTTGGTGTTAGGCAAAGAAGTGCGTTTACGTAATGCTTATGTGATCAAAGCTGAACAAGTGATTAAAGATGAGCAAGGTGAAATAGTTGAGCTACGTTGTAGCTATGATACTGATACCTTGGGCAAAAACCCTGCTGATGGTCGCAAGGTAAAAGGTGTGATCCATTGGGTGAGCGCGGCGCAAAACGTGCCTGCGGAAATTCGTTTATATGACCGTTTGTTTGCTGTTGCCAACCCGGGGAGTGCTGAAGATATTCACGAGGTGTTAAACCCTGATTCTTTAGTGGTTAAACAAGGCTTTGCAGAGTTGTCATTAGCCAATGCTGAGCCTCTAAAAGCGTATCAGTTTGAACGCGAGGGTTACTTTTGCTTAGATGATGTGGATACCAGCGAAGGTAAACTTGTATTTAACCGCACTGTTACCTTACGTGATACTTGGGGCAAAGTGGAAGGCTGATCTTGAGGCAATAAACAGACCCTACTAAAAAAGCCGCTATTGCGGCTTTTTTATTAGTTGACTACCGACATCTTTGACTTAGGTGTCGTATTGTTGACGTAACTTAGTGGTTACATTTACCATCAACTGAGCGGCCATAAAGGTATAAGCTGTGGTTAGTGAGCTCAATACCATTCTCGGCTGCAATTTTTTCTTGGCGATCTTCAATCATTTGATCAGTAAACTCAATCACTTCGCCACAGTCTAAACATACAAGGTGGTCGTGGTGCTCTATAGTCGATAGTTCAAATACCGATTTGCCGCCTTCAAAATGGTGGCGCGTGACAATGCCTGCGTCATCAAACTGGTTAAGGACACGATAAACGGTCGCTAAACCAATTTCTTCACCGAGTTCGATAAGTTTTTTGTAGAGATCTTCTGCGCTGATGTGCTGGCTATCAGGCTGTCTTAAAAGCTCAAGAATCTTGAGCCGAGGCAGGGTGACTTTTAAACCTGCCTGTTTGAGTGCTTTATTGTTATCGGCCATGGTAGGGATATTGTCCTGATATTTTGCGTGAAATCGGAGTTATTCCGATACGAATATATTTAGCTTACAATGCTTTTGTTAAAGTGGGCAAGGTCCACCTTAACAAAAATAGCATTCAATTGTATTTATAATATGACACCGCGGGCACGCGAGGCTCATATTTACTCAGAGAATTAATCTTCTAACTCTGCTAAGCACATTTCGTCGTAGATTTGTTTCACCCAAGTTTCAACACGCTCTGCAGTTAGCTCTGGTTGACGGTCTTCATCGATACCTAGCCCGATGAAATGTTGATCGTCTACGAGTGCTTTAGAGGCTTCAAATTCATAACCTTCGGTAGACCAGTGGCCGACAATGGTTGCTCCTTTTGCTTCGATGATATCGCGTAGGGTACCCATCGCATCTAAGAAGTATTCAGCATAGTCTTCTTGGTCTCCACAACCGAAGATAGCGACCAATTTTTCACTAAAATCAATTTCTTCTAGCTCGGGAAAGAAGTCGTCCCAGTCACATTGCGCTTCGCCGTAGTACCAAGTTGGGATACCAAACAAAAGTAAGCTGAATTCATCGATTTCAGCTTGGCTACTTTTAGCGATGTCTTTCACTTCAACTAGCTTTTTACCAAGTTGCTTTTGGATCATTTTTGCGACGGCTTCAGTATTTCCTGTGTCGCTTCCAAAAAATATCCCTACACTTGCCATATCGAAATTACCTGTTGTTTAAGATTACTATTGTGGTGTGAGCTGTTGTTCTAAAATATAAACAATGAGTTCACTGCGGCTAATGTTTTGCTGCAATGCCAAATCGTTTAGCTGTTCAAACAACTGTTGCTCCACCTTTAATTCTACTCGTCTCAAACCTTTCGCTTTATCGCGTTTGATTTGATTGCGTTTGTTAATTTTAAGTTGTTGTTCGCGCGATAGCGGATTCGTTTTCGGCCTACCTGGCCGTTTATCCTCAGAGAAAAGGTCTATCGTCGTTCTATCAGTTAGCTCTTTTGCCATGTTTCTTACTGCTTAACCTAGCCCGTTAGACTCCCAAAAAACTTCAATAATGCCTTTGGATACAAATCCCGCACAGCCTAAAAACAATACCATCCATACAATTGTACGGCCAAATTTAGGCACATTACTGCGCTTTAATACATCATTAATTGAAAGCCCAATTAGTAGGAAAATCATGATGTAAAAGCCATAAAGGCCTAAAGTTTCTATTTCTTCAACATATTCACTTAACATAAGACACTTAATTTAAGATCAGTTAGGCTCAATTAGACCCAAGTAACGTCAAGGCCTATGCGCAGCGAGGGTTGCTTGGGTATCTAAACCGCGGGAATATACCATAACTGATGCCCATTCGCTAACTTGTTGCGTGTAAAAAATCGTTTACTAATTTATTAAAAATGGCTGGCTTTTCAGCATGCAACCAATGCCCAGTGCCCATGATCATTTTTATTTTTGCATTGGGAAAATGGCGCCGCCCGTGTGGCCAATAGTCGTCAATAATGTAGTCGGACAACTGCCCCTTTATAAACAGGGTTGGTCCATTGAATTTCTGGTCGGTATCAGGCCACGCAATGATGTCCGAGTAGCCCTCGACTAAGGCGGCTAAGTTATAGCGCCAAATCATTTTATCTTTATGGTGGTATAAAGACTTAAGCAAAAACTGTTGTACACCAACCTCTTCAACGTGTTTGGCTAAATATTGTTGCGCTTGGCCACGGGTTTGAACCTCACTTTCAGCAACGGCTTGTAAGCCGGCAAACACGCCTTGGTGACGAGGCTCGTAGTTGACGGGTGACATATCGGCTACCACTAATTTATGCACTTTTTCTGGTGCTTTCAGGGCTACCATCATGGCAATTTTACCGCCCATTGAATGGCCTACCAGTGAGAAGGTTTTAATGTCGAGTAGTTTCGCCAACTTCAGCACATCATCGGCCATTTCTTCGTAGGCCATACTTGGGTGGTGCGGCGATTCGCCATGATTGCGAACGTCTATCGAAATGACTCGGTAATGATGGCTCAGTACTTGGTGCAACAAGCCAAAGTTAGACAAGCTACCAAATAAGCCATGGATGAGAAAGACGGACTCTCCCTGACCATTTATTTTGTAATTAAGTTGCATGGGTTACTCTTTCATTAACTGTGTTGTCATTTTGATGCAATATAGTATCAATTATCTCTGCCACTGGCTTAGACATCTCAGGTGCTTAGCATAAAGAGAATCAGTCGCGATAACCAGAGCGTTTCAAACTCGCCTTTAACATTCTTGGAACTCACCTCGGCCCAGCTTGAATACATACTGAGCAAGTGTACTGATAGATCAGCGCAAAGTCTTGGAGTGTCAGCCTGAGTCTGGGTATAATCCCCCCATGTTTTGTCGGAAATACCTGTAAGAAATGAAAAAAATAGAGCTTGATGATGAGTTGTATCAATATATTGCTGCTCAAACAAAAGATATAGGTGAAAGCGCTTCACAAATTTTACGTCGTTTACTATCGTTACCCCCGCTAACGGATCAAGGGACGACAGAAGCAGTAAAATGCAGTGAACCCCTTGCAACAAAACAAACGGTTAAAAAAGTACTTGTTAAGGCTGAACCGTCGGTAACACAACAAGAGACGCCTGACTCCGCTAGCTTGCAGTCTTTTTTAGACAGCGCCATGTTAGCCAATGTTGAACATTCAGTAGAGCGCTTTTTGCTGATGTTGTCGCAAATGTATAAACATAACCAAGCATTATTTGCCAGTGCTAGCGAGACCACCCGTGGTCGCAAGCGCTTGTATTTAGCTACCTCGCAAGAGGCCCTTGAAGAAGGGGGGAAAACCTGTAAGCCAAGAGCGATCCCTGATACACCATTTTGGGTGATCACCAATGCTAATACAGGTAGAAAACGTATTATTATCGCGCAGTTGATGGCAAGTATGGGGTATGCCCATCATGTGATAGAAAAAGCATGTGAAAAAATCTGATATCAAACTTTAAGGATAATTATGTCACTTCACCCACGTGCAGGTTTACCTGCCGAGCAACAAGATTTAACGGATATTCCTACTTTAGTTTCGGCTTATTATATTAATAAGCCAAACGTAGAGGTACGTGAACAGCAAGTCGCTTTTGGCACTTCTGGTCACCGTGGTTGTTCATTTGACAGTGCATTCAATGAAGATCATATTTTGGCTATTAGTCAAGCGATTGCAGAATATCGTCAGCAGCAAGGCTATCAAGGTCCGTTATTTTTAGGTAAGGACACCCACGCTTTATCAGAGCCAGCGTTTGCTAGTGCGATAGAAGTGTTAGTTGCCAATGGGGTTAATGTTGTGGTGCAAGCGGGTTTAGGTTATACCCCAACACCGGTTATTTCTCACGCCATTTTGAGCTTTAACCGTAGTGGTGATAATCCCTTTGCTGATGGTATCGTGATTACGCCATCACATAATCCACCGCGTGATGGCGGGTTTAAATATAATCCGCCAAATGGTGGCCCTGCCGATGGCGATGTCACGAAAATTATTCAAGACCGAGCTAATGAAATTTTAGCGCAAGGTTTAACCGCCGTTAAACGTATGGATTATCAAACCGCACTGGCCAAAGCTGAGCACTATGATTATGTCGCTCCTTATGTGGCGGATCTTGAAAATGTGCTGGATATGAAGGCCATTGCTGCAGCGGGCGTAAAAATTGGCGTCGATACGTTAGGCGGCTCTGGCGTGGCATTTTGGCCCGCTATCGCGAAACATTATGGTTTAGATATTACCGTGGTTAACGATAAAGTTGATCCTACTTTCTCGTTTATGACCTTAGACAAAGATGGCAAGATCCGCATGGATTGTTCATCACCTTACGCCATGGCGAGTCTGATCAAACTAAAAGACCAGTTTGATATTGCGGTTGCCAATGACCCAGATTATGACCGTCACGGTATTGTTGCCCCTTCTGTTGGCCTGATGAACCCAAATCATTATCTTGCTGTTGCGATCCAATACTTATTTGGCCATCGTCCTCAATGGCCTGCCAGTGCGAAAATCGGTAAAACGCTAGTGTCTAGCTCTATGATAGATCGCGTAGCAGAAAAACTGGATAAACCATTGTGTGAAGTGCCAGTGGGCTTTAAATGGTTTGTTGAAGGTTTATTTAATAGCGAATTTGGTTTTGGTGGTGAAGAAAGTGCTGGTGCGTCGTTTTTACGCAAAGACGGCGGTGTTTGGAGCACTGACAAAGACGGCATTATTTTAGCGCTATTAGCGGCAGAGATTATTGCGGTCACCAAAAAAGACCCTGGCGTGCATTATCAAGCGCTTGCCGCTGAATTTGGTGCGCCTTTGTATCAACGCTTAGATGCACCAGCCTCACCAGAACAAAAAGCGGTTCTTAGTAAACTTAGCCCTGAGATGGTTGAAGCCAGCACACTAGCAGGTGAGCCTATTCTCGCTAAGCTAACCAATGCGCCAGGCAATAATGCAGCGATTGGCGGCTTAAAGGTGGTTACTGAAAATGGTTGGTTTGCCGCGCGGCCATCCGGCACCGAAAATATTTATAAGATTTACGCGGAATCTTTTTTAAATGAAGAGCACCTAAAGAGTATCCAACATGAGGCTCAACAAATTGTCTCGGCGGCATTTACAAAAGCCGGGCTGTAAACTTCATTAGGTATGATTAATAAAGGGAGCTTCGGCTCCCTTTTTGATAATTAAATTTCTATATATCATTGAAGTGAAACAAATGTTTGTCATGCTGTCGTCTTATTTACTGGTAAATCAACAATGAATGGTTTACTTTTAATTACCAAACTTATTCACGTTTAACCGTCTTATAGCTGTGATGTTTAAACCTCTCTTTTGTAAAGGAATCCATAATGGCGGCGACAAAAAAGCAGACCAAACCCTTTGATCTCAGTGCAGATAACCTACAACAACGCATCGTTCACCATCTTCGCTCTACTTTAGGTACTCATGAAGATAAAGCTAATGACAAGGCTTGGTGGAATGCGACCTGTGCCGCAATTAATGAACTCGTTTTTGAAAAGTTAACCGATACCCAAGCGTCACACTCTAAGCAAGATACTCGTGCGGTTAACTATTTATCTCTTGAATTCTTAATGGGCCGTCTACTGTCAAATAATTTACATAATCTCGAATTATTTGGTGAAGCAGAGCAAGCCCTCAAAGCCTTAGGTAAAGATATCTACCAAGTATGTGAAGAAGAGCCAGATATGGCATTAGGCAACGGGGGGTTAGGGCGCCTTGCAGCCTGTTACATCGATTCGTTAGCAACCTTAGGTTACCCTGCTATCGGTTACGGTATTCACTATGAACATGGCTTGTTCCGTCAAGAATTCAAAGATGGTCACCAAATTGAGCGCCCTGATAGCTGGCGTGAATACGGTAACCCGTGGGAAATTTGCCGCCCTGAGTCAGTGCAAGAAGTGCCTTTATACGGTTATGTCGAAAGTGTATTTGAAGACGATGGTAGCATGCGTAAAGTGTGGCATGCTGGTCGCAAATTAAAAGGGGTGCCTTGGGATATTCCCATTGTTGGCTACGGTGCGAAATTAGTTAACGTGCTACGTCTATGGGAAAGTAAACCCGGTGAAGCCTTTGATTGGGATGTTTTCAACGCGGGAGGTTATGTCGATTCGCAATCAGAAAAAGCGCAAGCGGAAACCGTGTCTAAGGTGCTTTATCCGAATGACTCAACCGAGCAGGGTAAAGAGTTGCGCTTAATTCAGCAGTATTTCTTCTGCGCTTGTTCAGTTAAAGATATTCTTCGCCGCTTTAAACGTACCAATGACAATAATTGGGATGTGTTTGCCGACAAAGTAGCAATCCAGCTTAATGATACTCACCCTGCTATTTCTGTGCCTGAGTTGATGCGCATTTTAATTGATGAAGAAGGTGTCACTTGGGCTAAAGCTTGGGATGTGTGCCGTCATACGTTTGCCTACACTAATCACACATTACTACCTGAAGCCCTAGAAAATTGGTCTGTGAGCCTATTTGAACGAGTACTGCCGCGCCATCTTGAAATTATCTACGAAATTAACCGCCGTTTCTTAGAAACAGAAGTAGAAGCGAAATGGCCAGGAAATGATGAGATGAAGCGCAAGTTGTCGATCATTAAAGAAGATGGCGGCCGCATGGTGCGCATGGCTTACTTAAGCGTGGTTTCATCATATAAAGTAAACGGTGTTGCAGCGATACATACTCGTTTAGTGAAAAAAGACTTATTCCCTGAGTTCAATGAACTATACCCAGAGAAAATTGTTAATGTAACTAATGGTGTAACACCACGTCGTTGGTTAAAAGCCGCCAACCCTGAGCTATCGGCATTGTATGACGAAACCGTAGGCACAGGCTGGCCAACCCAGTTAAATTTGTTAAAAGATGCATTGCCAAAAGCTAAGGATAAAAAATTCCAACAAGCGTTCATGGCCATTAAGCATGACAATAAACAGAAACTGGTTACAGAAATTAAAACGTTGACTGGTATTGATGTCAGCGCTGATGCGATCTTTGATATCCAAATTAAACGTCTACACGAGTATAAAAGACAGCAACTTAATCTGCTGCATATTTTAACCTTGTACCGCCGTTTACTGGCTAATCCTGAATTAGACATGGTGCCTCGTGTATTTATCTTTGGTGCTAAGGCTGCGCCGGGCTATCACATGGCTAAGCAAATCATTTATGCCATTAATAAAGTTGCAGATAAAATAAATAATGACCCGCGGATCCAAGACAAGCTAAAAGTGGTCTTTATGCCAAATTACCGTGTGTCATTGGCCGAGAAGCTTATCCCTGCGGCAGATGTATCTGAGCAAATTTCAACTGCGGGTCTAGAGGCATCGGGCACCGGTAATATGAAACTTGCTCTTAACGGCGCATTAACAATTGGTACCCTTGATGGTGCCAATATTGAAATAGCCGAAGAAGTAGGTGACGACAATATCTTTATTTTTGGTTTGAATGTAGATCAAGTCGAAGCGCTTAAAAAACAAGGTTATAACCCTTACGATTACTACTATGGTAATGCAGAGCTAAAAGCTGTGCTGGACTGGTTAGACAGTGATTACTTTACGCCAGGCCATCCAGGTGCGCTATCTGATATTAAGCGCAGTCTGTTAGAGTGGGGCGATCAGTACCTTTGTTTGGCTGATTATCAAGGTTATTGCGATGCCCATGGTCGTATTGATCTCGCATATCGTGATACAGCAAAGTGGGCAGAAATGGCGATCATTAACTCCGCATGCATGGGCAAGTTTAACTCTGACCGATCTATTCAAGATTATGTTGATAACATTTGGCACTTGAAAGCTTGCCCACTAAGTTAGTTTTTTGGCTAGAAGAAGTTATAGAGGGAAGCCTATTGGCTTCCCTTTTTTGTCTATACTTCAGTTAAGTAAGCTTAGCTGGAGTGATGATGGACTTCATTGATTACACCTTAGGTCGATGTGAGGCAGCAGAATTTTTAGCGTCTAATACCAGTGGTATTAGAGTCGAATGTTGGGCGCCGGGAGTATTGTATCTTGATGGCAATGGTCCCCGCAGTCTGATTCTTTCTGCTGGCATTCATGGCGATGAAACGGCGCCTATCATTATCATAAATCAACTGATTAAACAGGTATTCTTGGGTGAATTAGAGGTTGTTAATCCATGTTTGTTTATTTTGGGGAATCCGGATGCGATTGAGCTTGGGGTGCGCTACCTTGATACTAATCTAAACCGTTTATTTTGCGGCGCACATCGTAGTATTGAACCCTGTAAAGAGGCGGCCAGAGCTGATTTATTAGAGCGTTGTGTGGAACGGTTTTATACCATTCATCAAGACACTGACAAGCTGCATTGGGATTGCCACTGTGCTATTCGGGGTTCGGTTTATAATACCTTTGCTATTGTGCCTATCGTCACCCACGAATTGAGTTTATTGAGTCACATAGATGAGCTCCAGCATGCCGGGATCCAGGCCGCGGTATTGAGTCAGCTAGCAACCAATACCTTCAGTTATGCGTCATTTCAACAATTTAAAGCTCAAGCCGCTACATTAGAGTTAGGTAAAGCGTTGCCATGGCATGAAAATAAGATGAGCGATCACCAGAAGATCGTGTGTTATTTAATTCGGCTTTTAGCTCATGTTGAGGACGAAGATGAAACGATAGCGAAAGATGCGTTGATTATTTACCAAATAGCGCAACAAATAGTCAAAACTCAAGCAGACTTTCGTTTTAATTTTTCAGCAGAGGTAGACAACTTTACCCCCTATCAGCAAGGTACCTTATTAGCGCAAGAGGCGGGGGCTGAGTATCATGTGCAAGCAGAGCGAGAATTAATTTTGTTTCCCAACGCGAATGTTGAATTAGGAGCAAGGGCATTATTAACGCTGACACCTTGCTCCTTGTAAACCAATACAACTTATTTTAGTTGCATTGGTTAACAGGTGGTGATTATTTGCGGCTATCGCGGCTTGCTTTAGCCAGTTCGTGTAGCATTTTTTCTGTGTCTGACCAATTGATACAAGCATCGGTAATACTTTTACCAAACACGAGCTCTTTACCATCTTCAACCGCTTGATTACCTTCTTCTAAGAAGCTCTCAATCATGACGCCAGCAATGGCTTTGCTGCCACTGCGCATTTGCGTCATGATGTCTTCAGCTACATCCCATTGCTTTTTATATTGCTTTAAGCTGTTGCCGTGGCTGAAGTCAACAATGATGCGCGGAGTAAGACCAACATCGCTCAGCTGTTCTGCTGATGCTGTCACATGTTCTTGACTGTAGTTCGGTGTTTTGCCGCCGCGTAGAATGATGTGGCCATATGGGTTACCTGCGGTTTTATAAATAGTCATGCGACCATTTTTGTCCGGCGAGTAAAAAATGTGGCGCGCTTTAGCGGCGCGAACGGCATCCATTGCGATTTGCAAATTACCATCGGTGCCGTTTTTAAAGCCAACAGGGCAAGAAAGAGCAGATGCCATCTCACGGTGAATTTGGCTTTCCGTGGTACGTGCACCTATTGCGCCCCAAGTGATTAAATCGGCTAGATATTGCCCTGTTACCATGTCTAAAAACTCAGTGGCAGTGGCAAGGCCCAGTTCGTTAATATCAAGCAACAGGTTACGTGCAAGGGCTATCCCTTTATTCACGTTGTAGCTACCGTCCAGATCCGGATCATTTATTAAGCCTTTCCAGCCAACAATGGTGCGAGGTTTTTCAAAGTAGGTGCGCATCACAATGCATAAATCATCACTCAACTCGTCTTTTAGTTTGACGAGGCGTTTAGCGTATTCAATGCCTGCTGCTGGGTCGTGAATGGAGCAAGGGCCAACCACGACAAGTAAACGCTTGTCTTCACCGGATATGATGGCTTCTACTTCTCGTCTTGCTCTGGTGACGACACCAGCCGCCGCGTCACTGACGGGTCTGATTTCGGTTAACTCGGCAGGGGTAATTAAAAAGTCTTGTTTTTCTGTACGTAACTCGTCAGTTTTCAATGGCATCTGGCCTATTTCCTAATCGTTTGAAACTGCTTTTTTGAGCAAATGTTTAATTATGAATGATAGCTGTCATCACCTTAGCTAAAAACGCCAAGTGTTTAAAGAAAAAGGCTAATGCAGGGCTAAAAAAGCTTATCTGGTGGCAAAAATTCACAGATGTTTGTTCCTTGGTAGGGGAATAGGTAGAATGCGCGTCTAAGTCAGTTAGATAGCGTTTCGAGGTTTGGTTGCACCATTATCAAGATTTAATTGCCATATTTGAACAGTGCTTTCTCGTACATGAGAATACTCAGTTAGTGGCGGGCGAGGGAGAGCCTATCTATTTGCCGGCAGATGAAAAGCATGCGCATCACCGCATTATTTTTGCACATGGTTTTTTTGCTAGTGCGTTGCATGAGATTTCCCATTGGTGCATCGCGGGTAAAAAACGCCGTTTGTTGGTTGATTTTGGTTATTGGTATGAGCCAGATGGACGAAACGAGCAGCAACAAGCTGCCTTTGAGCAGGTAGAAATTAAGCCCCAAGCGGTTGAATGGGCTCTGGCGGTTAGCTGCGGGTTTGATTTTTCGGTCAGTTGTGACAACCTGTCTGGCATTGAAATTGACCGGTTAGGTTTTCAGCATAGAGTGTACGACCAAGTATTAATCTATCTCGAACAAGGGTTTCCGGCAAGAGCTCAGCTTTTAATTAACGCCTTAGGTGAATTTTATGGCGTTGCTCCATTACAGCGAGGGTCATTTGACTATCGCGGCATGTATTTAAGGTAAATTTAATGTACTCCCTATATGAACAAATAGAACAAAAAGCGGCAGCTATTTTAGATGCGGGCACCAGTGATGAGCTGTTTGCGTCTGGCTATCTATCGGGGCACTTGAGCTTAGCGTTAGCTCAGTGTGAACAGAAAAATACACTGTCAGAACAAGATTTTAAGAAACAAGTTGAATCAGGTTTAGCGCAAGCTTTTACGGCTAAAGAGCTGACCCCACCCGATCAAGTTTTGGTGCAAGAAATGTGGGCGTTTTTATCACAGCCATAGACAGTACTATTGCTGTTTACGTTTCTTTATCGTCATTCGTTTTTTTCGGCAAGGCGGCAGTGCAGGTTTTGTTACGGCCTGATTCTTTTGCCTTGTACAGCGCTGCGTCAGACTCTTTAAGCCAAACACTCTCATCGGCCATATCCTCGTGAGTTTGCGCCACACCTAAACTGATGGTGAAGCAAATATCATGTTCTTCATGATAAACGTGAAGAGCTTCAATGCTTTTACGTAAACGCTCCGCAAAAAATAGGGCTTTTTCGGCTGGGGTATCAATTAATAACACGGCAAATTCTTCGCCGCCATACCGACCCGCTATGTCAGTTTCTCTTAAATTTTGCTTGAGGGCGGCACTAACAGCTTGGATTACTTTATCACCAGCTTGATGACCATAAGTGTCGTTGACACGTTTGAAATGGTCTATGTCAAACATAATTAAACAAGCGTTGGCTTGGGTACGCTTATAACGTAGAAACTCATGTTTGAATTGCTCTTCCCAATAACCACGATTAAAAAGCTGGGTTAGGGCATCAATGCGACTTAGTTCTTTCAGTTGGTTATTCAGATCTTTTAGTTGTAGTTTGTTAACTGCGCTGTCGGTGACGTCGTAAATAATCAAGCTCACATGAGTCACTTCACCGGTTAAGCTCATCAATGGAATGATGGTCATATTTTGGTACATGAACTCAGCGGTGCCGGTTATGGGACGATAATTTTTAAAACGAAAAATATATGGGCGCTGCTCCCAGGTGGTAAACGCGCGGTTTTTTAATAAAAAGACTGATTCAATTTTTTGAGTGAGCCATTCTTTGGGAATTTCATCAAACAAATCAAACATCACTTGGTTTTGTACTTGGCTACCACCTTTGCCACTGTGGTTTTCCATAAAACCATTCCAAGCTTGTACTTTATGCTCACGATCAAGGACCACAAGGCCAACATCGATGGTTTGTACCATCTCGACCATCCAATGAAATTCTTTTAAATCAAAAGCGCTATTTTGCATAATTTAATTCAACAAGTAAGTGAGTTTATTATTTAGGGTTGTGATGGAATCTTCGGTAAATAGCATCAATAAGTCACAATGAATGTTATGATTTTCAATCACATAGTTTATCTCAATAGCTAAGGTTTGCTTCCATCGGGCTTGGTTTTCATTCACTAACTCTGAAATCTGACAATGTTGACCGAGTACTACGGGGTGTCCTTGGCTAAATGACATATCTAATTGTTCTGCAAATCCTTTTAAGAAAGCACCGATCAAAATATTGGCGATATCCATCATCACTTCTACTTCGGCTTGCTCGTTAAGCTCGCCTTTAAAGTTCATTAAGCCTGCCATGTCTTTAAAACTGGAGTCATGAAATAAAATCAGTGCCTCACCGGCAATACCTGCACCAATATAGCCTTGGCAAACGGCAGAGATAGTATCGGTCGACTCAGCCGCCTCCAGAGCCATGGTTAATTCACTAACTTCGAGTAGATTTACCGTAGGGATAGGTAATAGTACAAATACGTTAAGTAGTCTTGCGAGTAAATCGGCCGCTTGGCCCATCGCGACGTTTGCGACTTCTTGGTAGGCGTCACGAGCATCATTAGAAAGTTCAATCTTTGGCCCCGCGTAAGCGGTTATGTCATCTTCAGCTAATTCAGCTTCCACAACACTTGGCTCCGGTGCGGCGGGAGGGGCAAGATCAGGGAGTAAGTCCGCTTCATTGATAACGCCATATTGTTTTAAAATATCAGCTATTTTTTCTTTGCTTACCGGCTTCTTAATAAAATCTAACGCACCAAAGCCCATCACTTTTTCACGGGCTTCAGGCTGAATATCACCAGAAACAACAATTACCATGGCATTTAAGTCTTGTTTGCAAACAGCCTCTAATACTTCGTAGCCATCCATAACAGGCATGTTTAAATCTAAAAATACAACGCTGCCTAGGCCCTTTTTAATTGCTTCTAAGCCTTCACCACCGTGGGTGGCAAAGGTAATCTCAACATTCCAATTATCAGGAAGGCTGCGAGCCATCTGCTTACGGGCCAGTGCCGAATCATCACAAATAAGAACGGGTAATGACATGTGAAATTCCTAAAATTGCTTTATTTCATCTTATGGCAATAAATGGGTTATTGCCACGTAAGCGGACCATATATATTGTTTTTTGTGGCATTTTTCGTTGATGTTTGTGGCATAAAGGGGGGCTGATGATTCTTTCTATCAGTTGATAGGATTAGATAAGTTGTAGTTAGATTGCATTATTCTTATTAAGAAAAATGTAAAAGAGTCTACTTTTTGTGAGAAACATCAGTAAAAAAGCAAAAACAATCATCATCAAACTTGCTCAATTAGAATGCAAGTGATAGCTTGGAGCAGATTTTTATTGGGCTGCTCAATTTCATTTGTGACTCGATCACAGGGAATATTATAACTAAAAATGAAATACTTATCTTTACTCTCTCTGTTTTGCTGTGCAATTAGCTTAGGTTTAAACAGTGCTCATGCTGCCACACAATGGCAAGCTTCTAGTAAACTCGACATGCTGACGCCAAATGTGAACGTCAACTTTAAGTTCTATGATCTTGAAGCTAAGAGCATGTATGAACTATTCCAAAAAATTCGTATTGTTGGTCCTGCTGGACAAGCTGGCAACAAGGCGGCAGGTAAAGCCAGTTATAGTATGAACTGGCAACTCAACTTTGAAAAAAATGGGGCGCAATGTCGTGTTGGCGATGGTGCAGTGGATATCGAAATTGATATTGTGGTGCCTCGTTGGTTGAATGTTGATTCTCAATCAGAGCAATCGCAGGCTCACTGGCAAACCTATTTAGGTGGCTTGTTAGACCATGAGAGTGGTCACAAAGATATCGTACTGAAGGCTGCTGACAAGCTTATTGATTACATCAAGTCATCTCCGGTTAACAAGGGATGCGCTCAATTGCAGCAACAAATAGACAAAGCTGGCTATCAATTTTTGGCCCAAGCAAAAGCAGAAAGTGATACTTATGATCAAAGAATGAAGCTGTCTTTCAAATAACGGCTCATTCTGATAAGCATATTGTTACGCAGGCCGCTTATAGCGGCCTGCCTTTTTTCAGGCTTCTAAGCCAATACCGATTCGGATGTAATAACGCTAGAATAGCTTGGCTCACTGGCAATGGCTCACCACTTAGCTCACTGGCCAGTATTTCAGCCATTAACGGAGCGGTACACAAGCCTCTTGAGCCTAATGCGCCCAGCATATAAAGGTTAGGGTAGCAGGCATTGCTTGATGACTCGGGGTTAAACTGCGAAAACGCTTCAAAGATAGGTACGCCGCCAACAAAAGGTAAGTTATCACGGGTGCCACAGCGCACTCCGACACGCGCATCATGATCAGAAAAGTCTAATGACTCAGGCCAGTTTACCTTATCAAGAGACGAGATTATCTTGGTGTGATTTTCTTCGTGTTCCTCCAAGCTAAAGGCGCGAGAGTTATCATTTCGTCCGTAGCTAGCACCAATGCAATGCATACCTTCATGTGCTGGGGTCAGGTAACCTTGGTAGCATAAAACCGTGTTCAGATTGCTAGTTTGCTCTGTGCTTGGTACATGACTGACTTGCCCGCGTACAGGATAGATAGGCAGTTGTTTTAGTGGGGCAAAGTTTAGCTGATTTGCACCGCTGGCAATGATGAGCAAATCCGCCTGATGGATTTGAGCGTTACAGGAAAATTGCCAGCTTAAATGGTTTTGCTCAATCTCCTTAACCTTTGCGTTGAGGTGAAGGGTTAGTTGACCGCGATCTTGTGCTTCTTTGACCAACGCGTTGGTTAAGTCACTTGGACTAAGCCAAGCGCCATTGGGGTAAAACAGTCCTCTGGCACCAATGTCTAAGCCAACTGTTTTGCCAATTTCTTCTGCACTCAGCGCTTTTACTAAAGTTGTAGGGTATTGTGTATCGATAATTCGCTGAATTTTTTTTCCGGATTTTTCATTGTAATCCACCTCAACAACACCGCAAAAATCATGACGAATAGGGTGGCGAGCGAGTTGTCTAAGGGTTTGACAGCTAAATTCAAAGGCATGTGCAAATAGTTCGCTGTTGTTAGGGTTGTTAGGACTCAGCAGTGGGTAGAGGGCTCCTTGTCGGTTGCCCGAGGCATCCTGTGCGAGTGTTGCATCTTTACAAAATAGCTCAACTTGCCAGCCTTTATTGACCAACGCGAGAGCCGTCGCTGCTGATGCGATCCCCCCTCCGATTATTGTTGCTTTGTTGCTTGTGCATTGGGGGGCTTCTCTGCTCTGAAAAGGATGAGAAGGCTCTTCGGCGCGGTGACATTCAATTTCCCCAGCTAGCATTTCTCGTTTTCTGCCAAACCCTTTTACTTTTGACATGGTAAAGCCTGCTTCTATTAAACCGCGGCGGACAAATCCTGCTGCCGTGAAAGTCGCAACAGTGGCACCGGGTTTTACTAGTTTGGCCATGGCGTTAAATAACTCTTGCGACCACATATCGGGGTTTTTACTGGGTGCAAAGCCATCTAAGAACCAACAATCTATTAAGCCGCCAATAGGACAATAAATTTTTGGTAAGGAATCGTGTATGTCGCCAAACCATAAATCCAATACTATTTCACCATGTTGTAAATTCAGTCGATGGCAGCCAGGGGTGGCGCTAGGGTAGTGCTCGAGCAATTGTTTCGCTAATTCGGCCAGTTCGGGCCATTGACTTAAAGCTTGAGCTAAGTCGGCATAAGTTAAAGGATATTTTTCAAAACTGGTAAAATACAGTCTGCTGGGGCCTGAATCGGGGTTACAGGCTTTAAACTCGTTGAAGCACTGCCAAGCGGTTAAAAAGTTTAGGCCGGTACCGAAGCCTGTTTCCGCGATGACAAAGTGATCTTGAGCAAAATTATGCCATCTATTTGGCAGTTTGTTAGCACTGAGAAAAACATGTTTAGTTTCATCTAATTCATTGATATTTGAGAAATAAATATCATCAAATTGTTCCGATGTTGGGGTGCCATTGTCGTTCCAGTTGAGATTTGCGTGCTCGAGTTTTTGATTTAACAAGGAAAATTTCACTATTTTATGGCATGATGTTGCCGATTTTACCTTAAATTGTCGAAAGCCGACCAGTTGTCATAAACAAAATGATATAATAGTCGGCAACGTGAGAACCACAGGGTCTATAAATGAGAAGAGCAGTCATCACAGGTATCGGTGTTATTTCCAGTATTGGTAACAATAAAGAGGAAGTACTAACGTCACTACAACAGGGCAAGTCCGGTATCCGTTTTTCTGAGCAATTTGCAGAATACAAGTTACGTAGCCAAGTTTGGGGTGCATTGAATGTGCAACCAAAAGATCACATCGACCGCAAAGTTATGCGTTTTATGGGTGATGCAGCCGGTTTTGCTTACTTAGCAATGGAGCAAGCAATTGCTGATGCACAGCTGTCCGATGAAGACGTATCAAATGAGCGTACGGGCTTAGTGGTTGGTTCAGGTGGCGGCTCGTCTGAAAACCAAGTGGCAGCAGCAGATATATTACGTGAAAAAGGCGTAAAACGCGTTGGTCCTTATATGGTACCAAGAACGATGGCTAGTACTACATCGGCTTGTTTGGCAACGCCTTTTAAAATTAAAGGCATTAACTATTCAATTAGTTCGGCCTGTGCAACCAGTGCACACTGTATTGGCAACGCGCTAGAGCAGATCCAACTTGGCAAACAAGACATCGTTTTTGCTGGTGGTGCTGAAGAGCTACACTGGACATTGGCGATGGAATTTGATGCCATGGGTGCATTGTCAACAAAGTACAATGAAACACCTGAAAAAGCGTCTCGTACTTATGACGCTAATCGTGATGGTTTTGTTATCTCTGGCGGCGGCGGTATGGTTGTGGTCGAAGAATACGAGCACGCAGTTGCACGTGGCGCAAAAATTTACGCTGAAATTGTCGGTTATGGCGCAACATCTGATGGCTACGACATGGTGGCTCCTTCAGGTGAAGGTGCGGTACGTTGTATGAAGCAAGCCATGGCGACGGTTAAAGGTGACATTGATTACCTTAATACGCACGGCACTTCTACACCCGTTGGCGACGTTCGTGAGCTTGAAGCTATTAAAGAAGTGTTTGGCGATAAGGCACCAAAAATCAGTGCAACCAAGTCAATGACGGGTCATGCTCTTGGTGCCGCAGGTGTGCATGAAGCCATTTACAGCCTGCTAATGGTTGAAAACAATTTTATTGCGCCAAGCATTAACATCGACCAAGCAGATGAAAAAGCGGAAGGCTTGCCAATTGTTAAAAATGTTGCTGAATCAGCAGAGCTGAAAACAGTGATGTCAAATAGCTTTGGATTTGGTGGCACTAACGCAACGTTAGTATTCCAAAAAATCTAATTTAGTTGGATTGAATGGATAGAGCAGGGAGCATTCTCTGCTCTTTTTTGTTTCTGACGCTTATAAAACTTAGGCTAACGTTATTACTAAGATGAAAATTTTTCTCGATTCCAATATCCCGTTTGCTCAAGAAATGTTCAGTGATTTAGGTGAGCTGCACTCTTTCGAAGGGCGAAATGTGACCGCTGAGCAATTAAAGGATGCTGACGCCCTTTTGGTGCGTTCAATTACGCAAGTCAATGAAGCCTTATTATGTAAGAACGAACGGCTTCAGTTTGTGGGTACCGCCACCATTGGTATGGATCATATTGATAAAACCTATCTATCTGCGCGCAATATTCCATTCCATAGTGCCCCAGGTTGTAATAAAGAGTCAGTGGCACAATATGTCGTGAGTGCGATCTTAGTACATGCTGAAAAACACCTGATTAATTTACAAGGTAAAACCGTTGGTATTGTGGGGGCCGGGAATACGGGGAGCGCCGTTTGGCAAAAATTAACGGCATTGGGCATGAAGTGCCACCTATGTGATCCGTTGCTGGAGCAGGCCGGAGACAAACGTCAGTTTGTTGACATGAAAACCATCATGGAATGTGATTTCATTAGTTTGCATGTACCGCTCACGGTGGATGGGGATTATGCAACCAAGCATCTATTCGATCAGCAGCGTTTACGTCAGTTGAATCAGCATCAAGTGCTAATTAATACCTCACGTGGTGATGTTATTAACAATCAAGCTTTATTAGAGCGTGTTGAATCAGGTTCGTTACCAACCTTGATTTTAGATGTATGGGAAAATGAACCAAATATCGAAATGGCTTTGTTACCTTATACTGACATCGCGACACCGCATATCGCGGGCTACAGCTTAGAAGGAAAAGCCAATGGTACAGAAATACTGTACCGGGCTTTGTGTCAACAATTAGGTGAAACGCCAAGTAAAAAAGTAAGCCAGTTTTTACCACCTGCGGTCGTCGACAGTATTCAAATTAATGCAGAGTTGAACCAAAACTTGGTGAAGTCACTCGTTCATCTTGTTTACGATGTAAGGCGTGATGACAACATTTTTCGTGCCGAGATAGGCCTACCTAATGGTTTTGATTTAATGCGGAAAAATTATCGTGAACGGCGTGAGTTCTCGACACTGAATGTGTCTCTTGGCGCAAATCAAGAAGCTCACTTACTGGCTGCGTTAGGTTTTACCATCGCAAACTAATTTAATAACAATATTATTCTATGCATCTCAATATGATGCTTGGAGAGGGATTATGGAACGTTTAATCAATATCGCAGTACTTGGCGCTACAGGCACAGTAGGCAATGCTGTGGTCGAGCAGCTAGAAGAGCGTGAATACCCCGTTAATCAATTATTTCTACTGTCTAGTGATAATGGCGCGGGTGAAACCCTGATGTATAAAGGCAAGCGTCAACGGGTGCAAAATGTCGCTGATTTTGATTGGAGCCAAGTTGAAATTGCCATTTTTGTCGCCGGCGAGCAAGGTGCTAAAGAGTGGGCAACAGTGGCGACAGATGCTGGCTGTTTAGTAATAGACAGCTCGGCTGCGTTTACTGATGATCCCGATATCCCACAGGTTATTCCGGAAATCAATGCAGGCGCTTTGGCACAAATTCATCAATCGAAAATTGTCGTTAGTCCAAGTTGCGCCGTTATTGCTAGCGCTTTAGTGCTGAAGCCAATCCATGATGAAGTGGGTATTACTCAGGTCAATATTTCAACCTATCAGTCAGTGTCTAGCGCGGGTAAAAAGGGCATTAGCACCTTAGCCAATCAAACCGCAAAATTACTGAACGCTAAACCTATTGAGCCTGACTATTTTGCTGCGCAAATTGCTTTTAATTGTATTCCTCAATCAGGAAATCGGTTAGCTAACGGTTACAGCCAAGATGAGATGTTACTCGTGTCGCAAACACAGCGCATTCTCTCAGATCCTGAGTTGAAAATAAGTCCAACCTGTGTCGTGGTACCGGTGTTTCATGGTTTAGGTGCATCTTTACACATTGAAACACGCTTTCCACTGGAGATAAACGAAATTACGGGCATGATCCGTGATGCGCAAGGTGTTGAGCTTGTTGAAGAAGCCGACGAGATCGCTACCCAAGTTAGCCATGCCGTTGGTCAAGATACTGTTTACGTTGATCGTGTCCGTAAAGACCTATGCAATGATAATGGAATCCAACTCTGGTTGACCCTAGATAACTTGAAAAAAGGCAGTGCAACCAATTTAGTACAAATTGCTGAACATATAGGCCAGTACTATTTATAATTTTATGTTGCTAACGCACTCGTTTTAATAGAAATATATCATCAATAGCTCCAAAATAGGGGGCTGGATCTCAATTCTAGCCCCTATCCCCCCTGCACTTTCTTTTGTAACTAGATTAGCCCTTCATGCTGGTTTATAGTGATGGGTCATTGAATAAGTATATGCGCTCTCTCAGCGTTATATTTGCTGGTTTTTTGAGCAAATCAAAAATAAAGGATAAAACATGGGACGTTATTTTTCCCGCGCGGCTGTAGCTTTACCTCTATTACTCGCTGCGAGTAACATTAGTGCCGAAGAAGATGTATTCAAAGATGCCCCGGGTTTTTATGTTGAGCTAACTGGGCCCAAAGGTGAAACCGCCAAAGAAGTAAGAACGGTGAAAGCCACGCCTACCGCAGCATCTGCTAGCAGCAGCGCATCAGCTGGAACCTATGGGCCGTTAAAATCTTCTGATACTATGTGGTCTATTGCCAGCAAGGTAAGACCTAATCGAAATGTATCCGTCCATCAAATGATGGCGGCTATCTTTAATAAAAACCCACATGCATTTCTAAATAATGATATTAATCGGCTAGTCAATGGTGCGGTATTAACCATCCCTAGCTATGAAGAAATCAGTGGTGTTGACAAGCAAGTCGCTCGTGAAAGTTTTATTGCAAAAACGCAAGCCGCTAAGCCTGCCACTAAACCTGTGGCCAAAGCTGCTGAACCAGCTAAAGCAGAAAAAGTAGCCGAGCAAGTCGTAACTGAAAAGGTGAAGCCAACGCCTGCGCCAGCAGCTTCTCCTGAGCCGGTACAAAAAGTTGCTGAAACCAAAGTCGAACAAACCATGCCTGATATGGCGGCTAATAATGCCGCGGTTAGTGGGGAGCTTGAGCAGTTAAAAACGCAACTTGATGACTCAAATGAGCAGTTGATGCAAGTTGCTGAGTCTAATCAACGCATGAAAGTCAAGTTGGAAGCATTGTCCAATGATTTGTCGACGCTGAAAACACAGCTTCAAGAAGACTCTAAGGTTCAGTTAGAAATCAAAGAGCTGTTATCCCAGCAATTAGCCAAGCCAGCACCTGAAACGACAGCGCAAGAGGAAAGTGATGATCTACTAAAAATTATCACCTCAAGCTGGTTATATCTAGGCGCGTTAATAGCGATGCCTATTTTAATTCTGTTAGTTATCTTAAGTTTCTGGTTACGAGCTAAAACGAAAAGAGAAGCAGAAGAGCAAGAGCAAGAGATCGCCACATCAACCAGCACTTTGATGGAAGAGAAAAGTGAATATGATGAATTACTTGCCGCCGATGAAGAAGCTCAAGAAGCAAGTGCTTCTGAGCAAGAATTCACTGTTGAAGATAACTTAGCTGCTGATGAGCTAACCAATGCGAATCTAGCGTCTGATGACATTGACTTAATGAGTGAAATTGACCTTGATTCTGATGACAGCCTTAACGCAGATTTAGATTTTGGCAATGATGAACTTGAGAGTATCAATGATGAGTTTGACTCATTAAAAGAGATGAGTGAGCCCGAGTCTAAAGCAGAGCCTGAAGACAGCTTTGATTTTGACTTGTCCGATGGGCTGAATCTGGAAGACGAGTTAATTGAGCCAGAAGTTGAGCAAACTAATAGCATTGAAGAGTTAGCTACTGAAGCGCCAGTGATCGAAGACGAAGTTGTTTTTGAACAACCAATCGAAGAGCCGGTAACGGCTGATACTGTAGCAGAAGCAGAAGAAATAGCATTTAACCCTGATGAGTTACTGTCTGTGGATGATCTTGAAAATATCGAGTTCGAAGAAGCTGAAGATGAATTATTTGAATTAGCTGAGAGCAATGAGTTAGTTCAAGAAGAAGACATGATTGTTGAGCTGGGTGAAGACGATGACATCTTATTAGAAGAGTTGTCGCCAAGTGCCATGGACGATGATCTGGTTTCTGATTTAGCGCCTAAGGCTGAAGCCGCTACTGAGGTTGAAGCACCTAAATCAGCAACAGACCTAGACGAATTTGACTTCAATATGGCAGAGGATACGCCATCAGAGGCGATAGAAGAGTCAGTTGCTGAGCCGTTAGAAATTGAAACTGCTGAAAAAAGCAGTGGCGATGATAACGAATTAGATTGGGACTTTGCTGAGATTGATACGGTAGATGAGCCTGTTACTGCACCTGAAATAACAGAAGTCGATGATATTGACGACACTGATCTATTAGCCAGTCAACTTGGAGAGATCGCATTTAACGAGCCATCCTCTCCGGCGGATGTTCCCAATGTAGCTGATGTATCAGACGATTACATTGATATCGAACGTTTACTCGAAGAAAGCGGTGACGAAAGTACTGATGAGCCATACCAAGGTGCTAACTTTGATTTAGGCTTAGACGACTTCCCAGAAGTGTTACCGGAGGCCGGTGGTGTTGATGTTGACATCGATGAAGGCGGAATTGGTCAAAAGCTAGATCTAGCGCGTGCTTATCTTGAGATAGATGACAAAGATGGCGCCAAAAGTATTCTAGAAGAAATCCAAGGCCAAGGAAGTGAAGAGCAAATAGCGGAAGTGACGAAATTACTAAACCGTTTAGGTTAAGTGTTCAGCAAAACTTCACCATAAGGGATGCCAAAGGCATCCCTTTTTTGTTGCACTCGTTCCATCTTGACAAGGTTTGGGTATAATTGCCTCTTTTTTTAATAGGCACATTTTCTCATGCAAATAGCACTCGGTATCGAATACGATGGTTCAGCGTATTATGGCTGGCAAAAACAAATAGAAGTCGATACGGTGCAAGACCGCTTAGAAGCAGCCCTGAGCTTAGTAGCCAATGAAAAAATTGATACATTTTGCGCCGGTCGCACCGATGCGGGCGTTCATGCGACTGGTCAAGTGGTGCATTTTACCACTAACGCTATTCGCAATGAGCGTGCTTGGACGCTTGGTGTAAATGCTAATTTACCTGACGACATAGCAGTCGTTTGGGTTAAAGAAGTACCGGATACCTTTCATGCAAGGTTTTCAGCTACTGCAAGGCGCTATCGTTATATTATCGATAATTCAAACCTACGTAGCGCAATTTTAAGTAAAGGTCTTAGTCATTATCATGAACGCCTTGACGAAAAGCGGATGCATCAAGCGGCGCAATACTTAGTTGGCCGTCATGACTTTACTTCATTTAGAGCAAAGCATTGCCAAGCTAAGTCACCTTGTCGTGACATTGAACATATTCAAATCACCCGTCAGGGGCCGTATATTATCATTGATATAAAAGCGAATGCTTTCTTGCATCATATGGTGCGAAATATCACCGGCAGCTTGATTGAGGTGGGTAAAGCAAAACAGCCGATTGATTGGTTGGCACGGCTTTTAGAAGCAAAAGATCGCAGTGTGGCTGCCGCTACCGCTAAAGCAGGAGGGCTATATTTAGTTGACGTGGACTATCCCGCTGAGTTTGAATTGCCAGCCCACCATATCGGCCCATTATTTATTGATAACCAATAAGAAGCATTGATGAAACCAACAAATTTATCTGACTGGCTAAGCCATCTAGAGCAGCTTCACCCAAGTGAAATCGAATTGGGTTTAACCCGTGTCCGACAAGTCGCAGAACAGTTAGCACTGATCAACTTTGATGCAAAAGTGGTCCTTGTTGGCGGCACTAACGGTAAAGGTACAACCTGTGCCTTATTGGAATCAATGCTGATGACAGCTGGTTACAAGGTTGGCGTATATTGCTCTCCGCACTTAATTCGTTATACCGAGCGTGTGCGCATAAATGGGCAAGAATTATCAGAGCAAAGTCACTGTGATGCTTTTAGCACGATTGAACAAGGGCGCGGAGATACTGCATTAACCTATTTTGAATTTGGCACCCTAGGGGCACTATATTTACTTAAGCAGGCGCAATGTGATGTTATTTTACTTGAGGTCGGACTGGGTGGGCGTTTAGATGCAACCAATATCGTTGAGCCTGATGTGTCAGTGGTGACCACCATTGATATTGACCATGTAGAATGGCTAGGTGATAACCGCGAAGATGTTAGTTTTGAAAAAGCGGGCATTTTCCGCAGTGGTAAGCCAGCCATTTGCGGCGATTTTGACACTCCTGCGCGTTTGATCGAGCACGCCAATACTATTGATGCCCACCTCATGCTTGCCAATCAAGCCTTTGCTATGGAAATAGGAGAGGGCGTTTGGCATTGGCAAGGTGGTGAGAAAGCACTGCGAGATTTACCTATTATCCCGCTGCCATTGCAAAATGCGTCAACGGCGTTGGCGACGTTAGCGGTACTGGGTCTTGACATCACACCCGAGCAAATCAAACAAGGATTATCCCAAGCGCGATTAGCGGGCAGAATGCAATGTATTCAAACGGAGCCAATGGTTATTTTGGATGTGGCCCATAATCCGCATTCTGCAGGGTATTTAGCAGAGCAATTAAAGCTAATGCCGAAACAGCCCATTCGCGCAGTGGTTGGTATGCTAAAAGATAAAGACATTAAGGCGACATTAGCGCAATTTGATGGCTTAATCAGTCATTGGTATTTAGCTGACTTGCAAGGGCCAAGAGCGGCCACTGCCGAAGTATTAGCACAATATACGCCCGCTGATGCCAGCCAACTGTTTAAAAATGTTGAGCTTGCTTATCAGCAAGCAGTTGCTGACAGTGAGGCAGAGTCGGTGGTAATTGTGTTCGGCTCGTTTTACACTGTAGCGGAAATTATCGATAGACAACAAAAAGGTTAGCGCGTGGCAACTCAGTTTCAAAATCGGTTAGTCGGTACCATTATATTAGTTGCGTTGGCAGTTTTATTTTTGCCAAATTTATTAGATGGCCAGAAAGAATCATATCGGGAAGAATTTGTGGCTATTCCAATCCAACCTGAGATGGCAGAGCCGAGCCAGCAGCAAGCTTATCAGCCGCCCGCTGATTTGAGTGAAGAAGATACTGAGTTTGAGATTGAAACCTTGCCCGATGCGGTTGTTATTAAAGCGCAAGATGATGTCGAGCCAGTCAATAAGCCTGCTGACAATGCGCAAACCGCTCAGACTGATACGGCGGAAAAAGTACAAACAACTAACCCGACACCAGAGCCGATAAAAATAGTCACAGCTAAACCAGTAGAAAAAGCCGTTATTAAGGCTACGCCAGAGTCGGTGAAAGTGACGAAGGTGAAGCCTACCCCTGCACCAGAAGTGGCAAAGGTTGAGTCAACGGCAACGCCAGAGCCACTGAAAGCGGGCGTAGTTAAGCCCGTCGCTCCGGTAGCTAAGGCCGAATTTAAAGATGCGGCATGGGTCGTTCAACTTGGCGCTTTTCGAAATGCTGCTAACGTTAAAGCCTTAGTGAAAAAGTTACAGAAAGCGGGCTATACAGTACACACTATTCCGGCAGTGGTGACGGATCAAAGTATTAACAAGGTATTTGTTGGTCCTGATGTATCGGCACAAAAATTAGAACAAAAATTGCCTGCATTAAAGGAACTGACTGGGTTACAAGGGCGTGTTATTGCCTACAACCCTCTTGGCTAAGTGTGATCTAATGCCATTTTTTGCAAGCAATTTGTTAACAAGGGTGATAGAATCGCGGCGTTTTTTAGCTAGGTTGTCCAACAGGATTAACCACGTTCGGGTAAATAAATGGTCTGGATAGATTACGCCATCCTCGGGATTATCAGTTTGTCAGCGATAATCAGTTTAGTGAGGGGATTTGTCAAAGAAGCCTTTTCACTGGCCAGCTGGTTTGCTGCCTTTTTTGTTGCCAGTCAATTTTACTCCGATCTTGCTACCTTATTCACAAATATCAATGACCCCATGATCCGCAATGCCGCTGCTATCGCTGCTTTGTTTGTTATCACCTTATTGCTTGGGGCGCTCGTCAACTACATTATTAGCCAACTCGTCACTAAAACCGGCCTATCAGGCACAGACCGAGTACTAGGTATCTGTTTTGGCGCCATTCGCGGCGCGCTAATCGTTAGTGCATTACTGTTTTTTATGGATTCGTTTACCGCCTTCCCAACTACACCTTGGTGGCAAGCGTCAACCTTAATACCTGAATTTGGCATAGTCATCGAGTGGTTTTTTGAGTATGTGAAAACCTCCTCCAGTTTTTTAACCAGCCCCTAAAATACAAGGACAAGAGACATGTGTGGTATTGTCGGCATCGTTGGATCTACCCCTGTTAATCAAAGCATCTATGATGCATTAACTGTGCTGCAGCACAGAGGTCAAGATGCAGCAGGCATCGTGACTATTTCAGAAGGTAACTTTAAGCAGCGTAAAGCCAATGGTTTGGTCAAAGATGTGTTTGAGTCAAAACACATGCAGCGCTTAAAAGGAAATATCGGTATTGGCCATGTGCGCTACCCAACAGCGGGTAGTTCAAGTGCCGCCGAGGCGCAGCCATTTTATGTGAACTTTCCTTACGGCATGGCTTTAGCCCATAACGGTAATCTAACCAATGCTCCTGATTTGGCGAAAGTTGCTATTAAATCTCGTCGTCACATCAACACCACGTCAGATTCTGAAACACTGTTAAACGTGCTAGCACATGAATTAGCCCGTGTTGATAAAGACCAGCTTGATGCTGCTGATATTTTTGCTGCTATCAGCAAAGTACACGAGCAAGCCCTTGGCGCTTACGCCGTGGCGACCATTTTAAATGGACATGGTTTGATTGCATTTCGTGACCCTAATGGCATTCGTCCTTTAGTGTTGGGTAAACGTGTTGCAGAAGACGGCCAAACTGAGTACATGGTGGCTTCTGAAAGTGTTGCGATTGACGCCATTGGTTTTGAGTTTATTCGCGATGTGGTGCCTGGCGAAGCGGTATATATTACCGAAAAAGGTGAGCTACATACGCAACAGTGTGCTGCTAATCCAGACTACTGTCCGTGTATCTTTGAATATGTATATTTTGCTCGCCCTGACTCCACTATCGATAATATTTCGGTATACGGCGCTCGCCTAGAAATGGGTAAAACCTTAGGTGATAAAATTAAGCGTGAGTGGGACGATCTTGATATTGATGTGGTTATTCCTATCCCGGAAACCTCTTGTGATGTGGCGCTGCAAATTGCACTCCAGCTTGAGCTACCATATCGTCAAGGTTTCGTGAAAAACCGCTACATTGGCCGTACCTTTATCATGCCGGGCCAAACTCAGCGTCGTAAATCAGTGCGCCGTAAGCTTAACGCTATTGATGCCGAGTTTGCTGGTAAAAATGTATTGTTAGTTGATGATTCGATTGTTCGTGGTACTACCAGTGAGCAAATCGTTGAAATGGCGCGTGACGCAGGTGCTAAAAAAGTGTACTTCGCTTCAGCGGCACCAGAAATTCGTTTCCCTAACGTATACGGGATTGATATGCCAACGGCAAACGAGCTGATTGCCCACGGCCGCGATGTTGACCAAATTTGTCAAAACATTGGTGCTGATGGCTTGATCTTTCAAGATCTAAAAGACCTCGTTAAAGCGGTTTCAGTCCAAAACCCAGAAATTACTAAGTTTGAAACTTCAGTGTTTAACGGTGAATACGTAACTAAAGACATTGACCAAGACTACCTTGATTATCTCAATAACTTACGCAACGACGATGCCAAAGAACTCCGTGAGCAAAAAGAAGAAATTGCTAACCTTGAGATGCATAACGAAGGAGCATAACCTTTAATTGCTTCAGAGGTTAATAAAAAGGCTACCTAGAGTAGCCTTTTTTATTGCTGAAATATATTAAATGAACGCAGGCCCAAACCCGACTGACCATAAAATGACGGTACTCGCTAAAATCGCCACTAATAATACTAGCCCGACCGTGACCACTGAGCTTGCGAAAATAAAGCCCTGATCTTCTGGAATATGCATCAAGATAGGTACACCTGTGTAGAGCAGGTAAATTGACCAAGCTAAACCAGCAAAGCCCACCAGCATGATAAACCAAGGGTGTGGGTAGAGGGCAGCAAAGCCGACCATAAACAAGGGGGTTGCCGTATAAGCGGCAAGCTCTAGAGCATGAACAAAATTAGGTTTTGCCCCAAAGGTTTGGCTCATCCAATTGGTAAGGTAGGCGAGGGCAAAGACACCAGTGACTAACGCAAAGTAGGTTGCGATTGACATCATCGCGGCGCTATTGACTGATAAGAATATGGGGTCACCAACGCCGATACTCCAACCAATAAAAGCAGTGGAATAAAACATACACACACTAGGCACTAAGGCAATTATCAAAATATGGCTTAAGCTGGCACTGATGCTTTCATGGTTACGATCTATAGTATGCCACTCAGTTTTTGGGTGGGCATATAATCCCCAAATATGGTTAAGTATCATAATCTGTCCCTCGTCCAATGATTTAGATGTATACGTTACACATCCAATAAGTAGATCAAGTGTTAAATTTTACAACTAAGTAACATTTTTCCACTGCTCTAACTTTAGTCGAGGTTTGAAGCGACAGGCAAATTTGGCTAAAAATTAACCTTTATCGTTAAGAAAGGGTTGTGAGATAAGTTGCTTGCCAGCCGAGTTAACTAATAACATGCTACCTTGCTCATACCAGTCCCCTAATACAATACGAGTTGCGGGGTTCTGATTAATCTCAAACTCGTGTATTGCTGGCCGATGAGTGTGACCATGGATCATCAGGTTTACGCCAAACTTAAGGCAATCTTCTTGTACTGCGGGTGGGTACACATCCATGATCTCTTTGCGTTGTTGCTGTTTTTCCTTGCTTTGGTTTTTACTGCTGGTGCGGATTTTCTCGCCAATTTTAGCGCGGACAAACTTTGGCAACGCTAAGAACAGCATCCGTAACCAAGGTTTATAAACCCATTTACGATAATTTTGGTATGCCTCATCTTCGGTACAAAGGGTATCTCCATGCAGCAATAATGCGGTTTCGCCATAGAGTTGTACTAAGGATTTTTCAGCCAAGATAGTCATATCACAAAGGCGTGCGTAGCGCTCTCCGAGCATAAAATCACGGTTGCCGTGAATATAGTAACAAGGAACCCCTGATTGGCTTAAATCAGATAGGGCTTTTGCAACCTGTTCAGTTAGGGGCGTTTGAATATCGTCCCCCAACCAAATCTCAAATAAGTCACCTAAGATATATAAGGCATCGGCTTGACGCGCCTCAGTAGCCAAAAACTGCAGGAACAACGCCGTGATATCAGGGCGAGATTCAGTTAGATGTAAATCGGCAATAAAATAGGTGCTCATTATCAACTACTTATTCAGCAACAGTCGCACTAACAATAACCACTTCTTCTAGTGGTACGTCTTGGTGCATGCCGTAGTTACCTGTTGCAACTGCTTTAATTGCTTCAACAACTTCCATGCCAGCAACTACTTTACCAAATACACAGTAGCCCCAGCCTTGAGTTGTTTCAGATTTAAAATCAAGAAATGTATTGTCGTTTACATTGATAAAAAACTGAGCAGAGGCTGAGTGTGGGTCCATCGTACGAGCCATCGCTAACGTGCCCGTTTTGTTAGATAGGCCATTGTTCGCTTCATTTTTGATCGGCGCGCGCGTTTGCTTTTCATCCATGCCTGAAGCAAAACCACCACCTTGAACCATAAAACCGTCTATTACACGATGAAAAATAGTGCCATCGTAATGGCCTTCCTTAACGTATTGTGCAAAGTTTTCAGCGGTTACCGGCGCGTTCTCGTAATCGAGTTCAATTTGGATGTCGCCGTGGTTAGTTGTTAACGTGATCATTTTGTTACCTTACCTATTAATAAGGCCCGTATTCTAACCTAAGCAAAGCAGCGGGAAAACCACCGCTTCGGATAAACCGCATCAAAACCCTAGCATTTAGCTGAATTTAAATAGGCGATGAGGCAGGTTGGACAATGCATACATATTTTTTGTTGGTGAGGTGCTTGGGTATATGAGCAGGCTGTTAACAAGCAATTGCCCGTAACAGGTGAATTTAAGCGTCGCTCACGGTAGAATGCGATTTTTGTCCCCACTATTTAGTATCGAGGAACAGATGCTCAAGATATACAACACATTGACACGTCAAAAAGAGGAATTTAAACCTTTAACCGCCGGCAAAGTTGGCATGTATGTGTGTGGGGTAACCATTTACGATTACTGTCATATCGGTCATGGCCGTACGTTTGTTGCGTTTGACTTGGTTGCACGTTACCTACGCTATGCTGGATACGATTTAACCTTTGTGCGCAATATTACCGACGTTGACGACAAAATTATTAAACGTGCTAATGAAAATGGTGAAAGCTGCGACGCGCTAACCGCTCGTTTCACCCAAGCCATGCACGATGATTTTGATGCTTTAAATATTAGCCGGCCTGATTTTGAGCCACGCGTGACCAATCACATGGATGATGTGATTGAGATGATTGAAAAACTGATAGCTAAAAACAATGCTTATGTATCGAGCACAGGTGACGTCTTGTTTTCGGTTAGCTCATTTGCCGATTACGGCAAGCTCAGCCAACAGAATTTAGAGATGTTACAAGCGGGTGCGCGCGTTGAAGTAGAGCAAAGTAAAAACGACCCTCTGGATTTTGTATTGTGGAAAATGTCTAAGCCGGGTGAGCCCAGTTGGGAGTCTCCATGGGGCGCTGGTCGTCCAGGTTGGCACATTGAATGTAGCGCAATGAATAACAAAATTTTAGGTGAAGTATTTGATATTCATGGCGGCGGTTCAGATTTAGCCTTTCCGCATCATGAGAATGAAATTGCGCAGTCGTGCTGTGCCCATAACGGCGAGTACGTTAACACTTGGATGCACTCTGGCATGGTGCAGGTTGATAAAGTGAAAATGTCCAAGTCACTGAATAACTTTTTCACTATTCGTGATGTGTTAGCTGAATACGATGCTGAGTCGGTGCGTTACTTTTTATTGTCAGGCCATTATCGCAGTCAGCTCAACTACAGCGAAGACAACTTAAAGCAGGCGCGTTCAGCCCTCGAACGTTTATATACCGCTCTGCGCGGTATTACGCCGAGCACCGCAGCAACCGATTCGCCTTATGCTACGCAGTTTAAGCTGGCAATGGATGACGACTTTAATACGCCTGAAGCGCTGCCAGTATTGTTTGAACTAGCAAAAGAAATTAACAAAGTTAAAGACAGCGACGGTGATAAGGCCCAAGCGCTGGCTGCTGAGTTATTAACTTACGCTGAGGTGTTAGGCTTACTGTACCAAGATCCTGAGCAATTTTTGCAAGGCGGTGAGTCAGATGATGAGGTGGCTGTGATTGAGGCGTTGATTAAACAACGTAACGATGCTCGCGCCGCTAAAGATTGGGCCAGTGCTGATGATGCCAGAGATAAGCTTAACGCAATGAATATTGTGCTTGAAGACAGCGCAGGTAAGACTACTTGGCGCAAAGCTTAATTTTACTTAATGCACGAATAAAAAATGGAGGCGTTAGCCTCCGTTTTTGTTATTGGTTATTTATCACCGCTTCACTTAAGCCTTATCGAAAGACTCACAAGCTTCTAAAGTATTTTCAATCAACGTCGCGACCGTCATTGGGCCAACGCCACCCGGTACTGGCGTAATAAAAGCGGCGTGCTGACGTGCTACTTCAAATTCCACATCACCCACTAGCTTGCCGTTTTCAAGGCGATTAATACCTACATCAATAACCGTAGCACCCTGTTTCACCCATTCACCAGGAATAAAGTTAGGCTTTCCTACACCAACAACCAGTAAATCGGCTTGGCGCACGTGATGTTCAAGATCAACGGTGAAGCGATGACAGCAAGTGACAGTACAGCCCGCGAGTAGTAATTCCAACATCATCGGACGACCAACAATGTTAGAAGCCCCTACAATGACTGCATGTTTACCGTGTGGCGCTTGTTGGGTGCTATTAAACAGTGTGATGATACCTTTCGGTGTACAAGGACGAAGCTGTGGAATACGCTGCGCTAGGCGGCCTACATTGTAAGGATGAAAGCCATCAACATCTTTATCAGGACGAATGCGTTCGATTACCTGAGTAGAGTCAAGTCCTTCAGGTAGTGGCAGCTGTACTAAAATGCCATCGACTGTATCATCTTCGTTTAAGCTATCAATTAATGACAATAGCTCTTCTTGAGAGGTAGTAACGGGGAGATCATAAGACTTAGATACAAAGCCTACTTCTTCACAGGCACGGCGTTTACTGCCTACATACACTTGCGAAGCGGGGTCAAGCCCTACTAATACTACCGCTAAACCGGGTGCTCTTTTTCCTAAGGCTAAACGTTGTTGCACTTTCTCAGCTACATTTGTTCTTATTTGTTTAGCGATGGCTGTTCCGTCAATTATTTGCGCAGACATTGATTTTGCTACTCTTTTATTGTCATTAAAACTGCTTATATTGTGGCAGAACAACGAAAGCTTGTCAGCCAATTCGTACAACCCTTATGCATGCTGATTAACAATTGAGCGAACAGCAAATTTTTTAAAGAAAGTGTTTGACCAACTGGGCTCAACTCAGTAATATCCCGCCCCGTTGTCAGGCACTAAGCGGTTGCAAAGCCTTTAGCGCTTACAGTATGCGCCCTTAGCTCAGCTGGATAGAGCAACGGCCTTCTAAGCCGTAGGTCGAAGGTTCGAATCCTTCAGGGTGCGCCATTTAATTTGAATGAATTCAGTTAAACGGTTAGAGATATAGCGGCGGATGTAGCTCAGTTGGTAGAGCCCCGGATTGTGATTCCGGTTGTCGCGGGTTCAATCCCCGTCATTCGCCCCATCTTCTTCAAGAAGATAAAATGCGGAAGTGGTGAAATTGGTAGACACGCTAGATTTAGGTTCTAGTGCCGCAAGGTGTGAGAGTTCAAGTCTCTCCTTCCGCACCATTTAACGTCAATGAGTTGGACAGACGTTAACTTGCTCCATAAGCAAGCCTCCAAGCAAGATTTAGTTCGGTGATTAGCGCAGCCTGGTAGCGCATCGTCGCGAAGCTCATAGAGAGTGGGACCAGAGGGTATCGACCCTCTACAATATACCAGCGCACAGTTTTAGTTCGGTGATTAGCGCAGCCTGGTAGCGCATCGTCGCGAAGCTCATAGAGAGTGGGACCAGAGGGTATCGACC
>NZ_JAUOPX010000237.1:0-244 GCF_030547455.1 Motilimonas sp. 1_MG-2023
TTCTACGGCTTTTGCAAATAATGTTGGCATATCGTTAATTTTCTTGCAGCCCGAGTCACCACCATCTAGGGCTTTTGGAGCTTGAGTTTCGGCCAAAGCTAATTCGCTTAAGTCTGCACCTGATTTTAAACTTTTTAACTCATTTTTATCTTTGTTTGTGAATTGATCTATCTGTTTAGAGCTGTCATCTTCATTGAGCTTTAGCATGATATTGCCAATACGGTATTCCAGCTATTTACCATCG
>NZ_JAUOPX010000238.1:0-244 GCF_030547455.1 Motilimonas sp. 1_MG-2023
CTTCATATATGCTTAGACAATAAAACAAACGAAAAAAATTTTGGTGGGGTGGTTAAATAATACATTGGGGCTGCCGAGTTGCTGCACTTCTACTGCTTTCATCACCGCTATGCGATCGGCTAAGGTCATGGCTTCAAATTGGTCGTGGGAAACATACAAAATGGTGTTTCCGAGGCGCTGTTGGAGATTTTTCACTACGGTACGCATATCTACCAGTAGGTTGGCATCAAGATTAATTAACGGC
>NZ_JAUOPX010000239.1:0-244 GCF_030547455.1 Motilimonas sp. 1_MG-2023
TCTGGGGTTAACTAAGGATTTTTATATAGGCATTATTTTGTTTTTATTTATTGTGTTTTTTAGTTTTTATTGAGATGATTTTTATATTGGTTTGATTTTTTTTGTCGTATTTAAGGGTGCTTTTTAATTTATTTTTGTTTTTGTTTATGTTGATGAGTTGAATTAGTTTATGTATTATGGGTTTTAGTTCCTTTCTATAAGGAATTTTTTTAATTTTTGTTTTATTTAGTATGGCGGTTTTATT
>NZ_JAUOPX010000240.1:0-244 GCF_030547455.1 Motilimonas sp. 1_MG-2023
TCCATGTATGGCATGGTGATTATGGCTGGTTCATAGTATTAATTTTAGTTTAAGGTGGATGTTGATGAGAATTTATTCGAAATCAATGAGTTTGATGTCATTTTTGATATAATTTTTTTTTTAGTGATATAGGTGTAAATGTTAGATCTTATCTGTCTGAGCAATGATAGGTTGTATTTACTCTATTTTATCATGGTTTTTACCTTTTTTTATATCGTTTTTTTTTATGCGTTGTTTGTTTATG
>NZ_JAUOPX010000241.1:0-243 GCF_030547455.1 Motilimonas sp. 1_MG-2023
TTTCCTCGGGGTACTTAGATGTTTCAGTTCTCCCGGTTCGCCTCACATGCCTATGTATTCAACATGTGATACCTGTACCTCTAAATCACCTCGCCGCTATGCTTATTGTCATAGTGGGCTTTGACCTTTGCCGTTGGCAAAGTTAAAGCTAAAGTAGTTTAGAGGTACAGGTGGGTTTCCCCATTCGGACATCGTGGGATTAACGCTTGTTGTCAACTCCCCCACGCTTTTCGCAGACTTCCA
>NZ_JAUOPX010000242.1:0-243 GCF_030547455.1 Motilimonas sp. 1_MG-2023
TGTTTTAGTTCATTTAATAATACTTTCATTTTACGCCTATAATTCGCACTATTTTGGAGTCTTTATATTATTGTGGTTGAATCTGAGTTTGACCTCGGTTTGATTATTATTTTTATTATTTGTTGTTTGTTTGTTAATCTTGATCTTAGTTGTCTCGTTACTTGTTACTAGCTCTAAATGGCGAATGAAATGAGCGGATACTGGTGGACATTTCTGACATTTCAATTATGTAAAGAGCAGTAG
>NZ_JAUOPX010000243.1:0-243 GCF_030547455.1 Motilimonas sp. 1_MG-2023
CGCTAGCACGGGGCGAGTTTTGTAGGCTTGATACTTTGTAGCTGGATTTAATGTAGAATAACTATGTCTCAAATCATCGCCTCGCCTAACAGCCTACCAATTCTTGCGGAACAAGCATCTAAAGGTAAGTGGGTATTCATGCTCTTAATAACCTCCCCCCATCATTTTTTCTTCTTTAGTCGGCTGTTCCACTGTGCTATCGCAACAAGTAAGGAATGCGCCTGAAATCAACAAGCAGCACAT
>NZ_JAUOPX010000244.1:0-243 GCF_030547455.1 Motilimonas sp. 1_MG-2023
GTGTTGAGCGACCGAAAATAAGTACCGACACTTTAACGCGGGTCTTATCATAATCGACTTCTTCAACCACACCGTTAAAGTCAGCAAATGGACCCTCAGTAACGCGAACCACTTCACCTGGTTCGAATAAGGTTTTAGGTCTTGGCTGATCAATCGCATCTAGTAAGCGATTTAAAAAAGCATCTGCTACTTTTTGAGAAATGAGTGCAGGACGTTCAGAGGTTCCACCGATAAAGCCCATGA
>NZ_JAUOPX010000245.1:0-243 GCF_030547455.1 Motilimonas sp. 1_MG-2023
AAATACAAATATTTAAGAAACTAAAAACAACAAATATTACACAAAACTTGATGAACACCATAAAACAAATAAACTAAAACAACCTCATATAAAAAATCAACAAGAAAAAATAAAAAATTAACAAGACTAATAGGAACCGAAACAAAAAATAATATATCATCAGATAAACACCCCAATAGTTTTAACTTCTAACCTAAAACAAAAACATACCACAACACAATAACACAAATTACGAATTCGTTA
>NZ_JAUOPX010000246.1:0-243 GCF_030547455.1 Motilimonas sp. 1_MG-2023
GCATGACACAGTCCACGTTAACAACGTAGATGTTCAGGTTTAGCTAAATCAATATATGCAAAACACAATGGAGTAACTATCTAGACTGAGTTAACTAAAAAGTAATATCGCCTCTATCAGAAAAGCAATAAAAGGAAAATAAACAAAAAACGCAAGAAGCTCCCGATCTTGAGTTAAAAACTTAGCATGAAATTAACTGTTAAAAACGAAGATGCCTTTAAACTGCATGAAAAAACCCAGAGC
>NZ_JAUOPX010000027.1:0-57239 GCF_030547455.1 Motilimonas sp. 1_MG-2023
AGAGCCCGTATATAAGCACGCATCTTATGCTATGACATCGCAAAACTATTGAACAATACGAGGAGTCCATATAAGCGTCAGTAATGGCGCGATATTGAGCACTCTTTATCGCTGAATGACTTAAGCTCCTACTTATTGAGTATTCGCAGTAAAGCACCAGTGATAACGCACGCTTCATCGCGGAATAAATTCCTCGCCTAAGATTTGTTGAATAACGCTCTTAAATTCGCTATTCCTTTTTGCCCTTTCTCTTGTTTTTGCTCTTTGGTTTGCGTTTGTTGGCCGTTTTTTTCCCATACCACATCATCCTGTGGTAGCTCATGCAGGAAACGACTTGGCTCAGGGCGCAGTGACTCACCATATTGACGACGTTCACGGCACAAGGTGAAGGTCAGCTCTTGTTGAGCCCGAGTGATCCCAACATAAGCGAGGCGACGCTCTTCTTCGATATTGTCTTCATCAATGCTGGTTTGATGGGGCAAAAAGCCTTCTTCCATGCCTATCATAAACACAAACGGGAATTCTAAGCCTTTTGAAGCATGTAACGTCATCAGTTGCACTTGATCAGCTTCGTCCTCGCCTTCGTTGCGCTCCATCATGTCGCGCAGCATTAAACGGTTAACCACTTGCGGCAAGGTGAACGGCTCTTCTAAGTCATCGCCTTCTAACCAACCAGTGACCCAGCGAAATAGCTCGGATACGTTTTTCATGCGCATTTCCGCCGCTTTGGGGCTAGGGCTGGTTTCGTAAAGCCAATCTTCATAATGAATTGTACGTACCATATCACGTACCGCATCCACCGCACTGCCACGCTCGGCTTGATCTTTAAGCTCCACTAACCAGCGGCTAAAGTTGCGCACCGACTGCAGGCCGCGCCCGGTTAAGGTTTGCTCTAGCCCTAATTCAAAGGTAGCAGCAAACAAGCTGATGTTACGTAGGTTGGCATAGTTACCTAGCTTCTCTAACGTGGCAGGGCCGATTTCTCGGCGTGGTACATTTACGATGCGCAAAAAGGCATTGTCATCATCATGGTTCGCTAACAAGCGCAGGTAGGCCAACATGTCTTTAATTTCTACCCGTGAGAAGAACGAAGTACCACCACTTATTTTGTAAGGGATGCGGTTGGTCATCATGGCTTTTTCTAAAACGCGGCTTTGATGATTACCCCGATACAACACCGCATAGTCTTTAAAGTTGGTGTTGTTCATAAATTTGTGGCCCATTAACTCCGCCACCACACGCTCTGACTCATGCTCTTCATCTTTGGCATACAGCACTCGTAGTGGCTCGCCGTAATGCAACTCACTAAACAGTGCCTTTTCATATTCGTGAGGATTATTGGCGATCAAGATATTGGCTGATTTGAGAATTCGCTGGGTCGAGCGGTAATTCTGCTCTAATTTAATCAAACGCAAATTGGGGTAATCGGTTTTCAGCAGCACCAAGTTTTGCGGCCTTGCCCCGCGCCATGAATAAATTGATTGGTCATCGTCGCCCACCACGGTAAAGCGCGCGCGCTCACCTACCAGTAATTTAACCAATTCATATTGGCTGGTATTGGTATCTTGATACTCATCCACCAGCAGGTATTGAATTTTTTGCTGCCAGCGTAACCGCACTTCTTCTTTAAACTTAAGCAACATGGTTGGCATTAAGATCAAGTCATCAAAATCGAGTGCATTATAAGCCGTTAGATGACGCTGATATTTTTCATAGGCTTGAGCAAAGATGATTTGATCGGCGCCGCGCGCTAGTTTGATCGCCTGCGGCGGTAAGATCAGATCGTTTTTCCAGTTAGATATTTGCGTAACCAATTGCGACAGCAAGTCTTTGTCCTCTTTCAGCTCTTTCTCGGTCAGCTCTTTAAGTAGCGCAAGTGAGTCTTGATCGTCAAACAACGAAAAACCCGGCTTAATTCCAATCACCTTGTGTTCTTTACGAATAATATCTAAGCCAAGGGTATGAAAGGTCGACACCATTACACCTTTAGCGGCTTTTTTGCCTAAGGTTTGCGCCACTCGCTCTTTCATTTCACGCGCGGCTTTATTAGTAAAGGTGACGGCTGCAATGGTCTTTGGATTGTAGTTACACTGCTGTACGAGATAAGCAATTTTATTGGTGATCACCCGTGTTTTGCCACTGCCCGCACCGGCTAATACTAAACAAGGGCCTGAGATATATTTAACCGCCTCATCTTGGCGTGGATTCATTTGCATAATCGTCCCCCCGTAGGAGCGGTATTTATACCGCGAATGCTCTTAAATATCGCAGCATAAATGCTGCACCTTGTATGTTGAACTTGTTGATTCGTGTTTTTTGTAGGAGCAGAGTATTAAACAGCATCGGGCACACTACAGTGAGATGCACCGTTATAGAATTCTGTTAGTAGGAACGGTATTTATAACGCGGATGTGCTTAAACATCGCAGCATAAATGCTGCTCCTACATTTATTAAGCAACACTAGGCACACCGCTATGAAATTTAAAATCGGTATCTGGGCTAGTAATCAGCTCCGCTTCCGCTTGACCTATTAAGGCAACCCGCTCGCTAATGTCATCTGGTGAGATTTGCTGCGCCAAGGTTAAGTAATCTTGATAGTGGCGCGCTTCAGAGCGCAATAGTGAGATATAAAATTTATTCATATCGTCATCAAGGTGTGGCGCAAGCTTAGCAAAACGCTCACAAGAGCGAGCTTCAATGTAAGCACCAATAATCAACTTGTCCACCAATGCTTGGGGTTCGTAAGTACGCACTTGCTTAAGTAAGCCTTTAGCGTAACGACCAGCGCGGATATTTTCGTAAGGGATCCCGCGCGCATCCATGATTTCTAGCACTTGGTAAAAATGATGCAACTCTTCTTTAATCAGTAGCACCATTTTGTCGATCAAATCTTGGCTATAAGGAGAATCACTTTTTGCCATGATGCTTTTAGAGATGTTGCTCTTTCCTTTCAAACTGGCTAAGTCACCTTTTTTACGATAAGCAAAATCTTCATAAGGACTAAACCAATCTAATAAAGTCTGAGCACTTTCAGGTGTCACCGCGTATTTACGAATCAAAAACATCGCCGACTGCCCTGCTTTTAGTTCACACATTAAGTGGTCGACTAATAGTACTGTTAGGTTTTCAGCTTTTACCGCTTCTTCTACCCAAGCATCCGGAGTGGTGCAGTGTAAAAACTGATGGATCGGCTCTAATAACTGTTCAACTTCGCTCACGGCGCACTCCAACTAGGTCACGAAAATTTTCGCAGAGGGTAGCATATTTGCTAATTTGAAGCGAAAACAACAGACGTGAAAAGTCACTTACAACAGCACACAACACCATACTATGGCATGAGATAATAATATTGCAGATCACAAAACTGTCATACTTGGTGCTTACCATGCGCGCTGTATCTTAAACCACAAGGAAGTAAGCAAATGAAGCTACCAAAATTATTATTAGGCTCTTTAATAGGCCAATGCTTGATTGCTGGGTTGTTGGTATTAACTTTTATCAAAGGGGCTAATAACTTAGAAGCACAACAAACTAATGTTCAGCGCTATCAAGAAATCAAGGCCAAAATTGCCATTGATATTAAACAAACCGTGATTGACTACCTTAATACAGGTGACGCGACTATCTTAGCCAAGGCAGAGGCACAGCTTGAGGTGCTAGAAAACTCTTTACGCCAAATTAATAATGAGAAAACCGCCAGTATTATCTATCAAGTGGCGTTACTACGACTCGATCTAAGCCAAAAATACCGCGCTGCTGGTAAGTTAGGTAACAATGCTCAAGCTGTACTGGTAAACGCTGAGCGCGAATTAGCAGACAACGTCAAACTACTCGCTGAATACGGTGAAAAAGCCATGGATATAAACCCTGGCGTAGCAATGCAATATCAAATGCTAGCAGCGGAAATGGCACAATCTGCCCATGTATTAAGTTTATTGCGCAGCCAATACCTCAATAGCCGCAGTGAGAAAACACAAAGCAGCATTGCCTTTCAGTTATCACAATTAAAAACACAAGTGAAACATACCCAAGGGTTAAGCCCATTAGGCTTAATGGATACCGTTAATGACAGCGACGATTTCTTTGGTACCGATGACAGCGAGATCGCGAGAGATCAAATTATTACTATTACCGATAACCTGAATAGCTTAATTCAACGCTATCCAAAAGAGATTGATTACACCCAGCAGCAGCTGGCACAAACTCAAGTGCTAAAAGATGAATTACTTACGCGCACCAATCAAGTTGCGTTAAATATAAAATCTATTGAACACAACCTATTTGGCGTAAAATCTAATGCTTTTATTAATACGCAATACACCCTTTATATTCTAATAGCCCTTTCGGTATTAATGGCTATCGCGCACTTTATTAGCCAGCACCACCTGTTTCACCGCCCACTTAACCGCTTTCATACGGCCTTACGTAGACAAGCCGAGAACGGTGGTGTGTTTAGTATCGAGCAGCACAACTTTAGAGGTGACATCAGCCAATTAGTGGCCGACTATAACCGACTGGTAGAACAGACAAAAACAAAAATGTCGCGATTAAAACTGCTGTATCAAACCACTTAAGCTCTGACTCTTTCGCTTCACACTTGCCGCCAGTATCAATATTGACGATACTGGCGTTTTTGGATGAGATTTCTCGATGCCATTAGAGCTTTGGTTTACATTATTTCTTATTTGCTGTTTAGGTGCCGCTAGCCCCGGCCCCAGCCTCGCCCTAGTCATGCGCAACACCCTTTCTTTTGGTCGTCACGCAGGTATTAAGACAGCGTTTAGTCACGCCTTAGGGGTAGGTATTTGGGCCATATTGAGTATCTCAGGGGTCGCATTGCTGATGATCAACACGCCGAGTTTGTTTAATTTAGTGAAGCTCGCCGGTGGTTTATTCTTACTCTATTTAGGCTGGAAAACTTGGTGTAGCGTGAAACACACCACTAAAATTGAAGCCGGAGTTGTACAGCAGCCAAGCCCGTCACCTTGGTCAGACGGCTTTATGATGGCGCTACTCAGTCCCAAAATTGCGTTATTTTTTATTGCCTTATTTAGTCAATTTGTGAGTGCAGAAAATGGCTTAACCAGTCAGATTATTATTTTTGTTACTGTCGCTGGCGTTGACTTTCTTTGGTACTTACTAATTGCTTGTGTTATCGGGCAACCTATAGTGGTGAAGTATTTAGAACAACAGCAGAAACTAATAGCGGTCAGCACTGCGCTAGTACTGACCTTATTTGCTGCTTACATGGTGGTTGACTCAAGCTTACTATTGCTAAGTGCCAGTTAAACTGATTCAGGCCCTTTGCCATGCTTTTTATAAGGCTTTAAAAAACTGCCTGCGGGGGCCGGCTCAATATCAAATTGTGGTTTATGACGTTTAACCACACTACCGCTATTAATTCCGACAATAGAGTGAGTCAATCCCACTTTTGTTTTCATAAAGGAACCGCTAGGCGGCGCGTTTAATGCGGCAATATCTTGTGGCTTTCCCGTGCCTGATAAACTTGGTGCACTATATCCACCAACGGATGCCGACGCTCCCGAGCTTCTAAAATAACTTTTAGCCATCATTATTTCCCTTTGCTTGTTGATACATGGCACGACTAACAACCAAAATAATTAGATCGTAAACAATTGTTATGAACAATCGTTGTCAACAAATGTTGTAAACCTAAGCTAACCCAGTTGTATTGCGTATTATCAATATTGATTCAGTTGTACCTCTAACGGGAACATACTGACGAGTGCCGTATCATGTTGTGCTCATTATTTGTTCAGGTAGAACAAATCCAGACTAGCACCATCTTATCAAAAAGTAAAAGAAGTCGCTTTATTTACAATAGCTTAACAAAAAAACCACAAAGCATAACTGCCATTTTTTGCGATTATAATCAGCTGAATTTTAAAGACTAACTAAGTAAAACGAAAACCTCACCTTGTTTCGATTACGTATAAACGTTAATCGATTGCTTAAAAAACAACCTTTCATTAACTTTAGTTGGTGAGATTCAACTTTCTCAAAAGCATGGATGTTTAAAACTATCAAACTTACAAACATTAACTTGATAGTTTAAAACATAATTAGGTATGCTCAACACCAGATAATCTGATAGAAATAGAGGTAGGCATGTCGTTAGCTGTTTTTCCACAACCTAAATATTGGCAACCTCAGGCAGGGGTATTTGCGCTACCTAGCCAATGGCCTGAGCAAGCGCTCAACTGCAGTAGTTTATTCCCGAGTTGGGTAGAGGAAACATTAAATGTCGCCCTATCGCCGCAACAGTTTGAAATTTCTATTTCACCTACCCTAGTAAAAGTGCGTTATGGCTGTACTCAAGGGCGGCTCTATGCACTCTATACGTTAAAGCAACTATGCCAACATGGTTCCGACTTGCCCTGTGGTCAGATTATTGATGCGCCAGACTACCCTGAGCGCGGTATTTTGTTAGATATTAGCCGCGATAAAATCCCGTCGTTAACGCATTTATTTTCACTGATTGATCTCTGGTCTGAATTACGCATCAATCAGCTGCAACTGTATACCGAACACACTTTCGCTTGGTCGCAACATCAAACCGTGTGGGCAGACAAATCCCCCATGACAGCAGAAGAAATCCAGCAAGTAGACCAGTACTGTCAAAGCAAAGGCATAGAGTTAATCATTAACGTGGCCACCTTTGGTCATATGGAGCGCTGGCTCGCCCACCCTGAATATAAACATTTAGCCGAGCAGACCACTGGCTTTTATGATCAACGCGGTGATTTTCGTCCTTTTTCTTTTGGCCTTAATCCCGTTAGTGATGAGTCGGTTAACTTTGTTAGCGGCCTAATTGATGAACTGGTGCCGAACTTTACCAGTCAAACCATCAATATTAACTTTGATGAAACCATGGACTTAGGCGTCAGTGCCAGTAAAGCCGCCTGTGAGGCGAGCAGTAAAGGGCAAGTGTACGTTGACTATCTTAACAAGATCCTCAAATTGACCAGAGCCAAAGGGCTACACACGCAGATATTCAGTGACATGCTGTTTCAATATCCCGATATCTTGGCGCAATTACCGAGCAACTTGACCTTACTTAACTGGGGCTATGAGGCTGATCACCCTTATGACGAGGAGCATCAGCAGCTCGCTAAAACCGGATTACCCTTCCAAGTTGTGGTATCAACTTGTTGCTTTGCCTCTGTTTCTGGCCGCTGGCAAAATACCAAAACCCATATGTTACGCGCGGCCAAATCTGGCTTACGATTTGGCGCAACAGGTTATCAAATATCAGAATGGGGCGATATGGGCCATGCCCAACAAGATATTTTCCCTTATGCTGGCTACCTATACGGCGCGGGTTTGGCTTGGAATATAGAGCAAAATGAGCAAGCCGATATAACATTCTGGCTCAATCATTTTGTTTGCCAAGGTGACGAACAAGCCGCGTTCTGGGCACTGCGCTTGCAAGATATCTATTTAGATTTAGGCATTGATACACCTAATGCCTGCTTTCTTGGCCCGCTATTGTTTGATCAAAAATTTCGCCGCCACCTGCGCCGCTCAGAAAATTTAACTGATGCGGGATTCGATCGTGCGCAATCGCAACTAACGCTTTGCTTAGAGGATCTAGCAAAAAGCACCACAACCGCTATTCGTGAACAGCTGATTTTTACCGCTAAATTACTCCATCATGGCGTGTTACTCGGCAAGCAAATGTTGCTGCAACACACCCGCACCATTGAAGAATTTGATTCTGCCAGCAAGCAAGTATTAGCAGCGGACTTAGCGCCATTATTGCCCCAATATAAAGCCTTATGGCTGGCAACCAATCGCGCAGGCGGTTTAGCAGATAGCGTTGGCCGATTGGAATACTTGCACGGCCTTTATACCCAATCAACTTGAAGATGCATGTTTCAGAGCGCCACCGTGTTTCCAATACTAGGCGCGCTAATGCAGGAATGTAGGCACCTTTTAAATTAGCGTAACAACGTAGTGGATACACGGTGGCGCTCCCAAGGGGCAAGTTTTACAGGCGTTTATGCCGCGTGATTGATTTTGATAAGGGGAAAGCCATTACCTGCAATCAATGCCTTGCCTAAACGCCTGTAAACTCTTGCTGAAATCAAGCATCTCCAGGTTAATTGGGTATATACCGCTGGTAATTAGTCGAGTCGGTTTACTGAATTGCGACCATGCTGAAATGGTGCGTTTGCTAGTAAAATGTCTTTTTCAGGGACGAAAAAGCCAAGCCTACACGGATGTACTTGCGGCGATTTTGCGAAAAAACACACTGTTTCCATGGGCTGAAGGAATGGAGTTAATAGCCGTAGAAAATCGTTTACTACGGCTATTGATTGTTCTTAGTGAATATAAATTAACCACCAAGGTATGCTTTGCGTACTTTCTCATTGGTGAGTAGGTTAGCGCCAGTATCTTCCAGTACAATTCGACCATTTTCAATTACATAGCCGCGATCAGACAAACGTAATGCTTGGTTAGCATTTTGCTCAACCAAAAATACCGTAATGCCTTTTTCACGCAGTTTTTCAATGATATCGAAAATTTGTTGGATAATAATTGGCGCTAAACCCAGCGAAGGCTCATCCAAAAACAACAGCCTAGGCTTGCTCATTAACGCCCGCCCCATCGCCAGCATTTGTTGCTCACCGCCCGACATAGTGCCAGCACGTTGATGCTTACGCTCTAACAAACGTGGAAACAGCTCGTATACCTCTTGCTCCAAACGCGCAAATTCCGCTTTATCATCAAGAAAAAAGCCGCCCATATGCAGATTTTCTTCTACTGTTAAGCGAGCAAAAATACGCCGCCCTTCCGGCACAATAGCAATGTCTTTACGCATAATTCGCGAAGTCGATTGCTGATGAATAGGCTCACCTTCAAAAAGGATCTCACCATTGCTGGCTTTCGGGTCGCCACAAATAGTCATTAACAGCGTGGTTTTACCCGCACCATTAGCACCGATTAAACTAACAATTTCACCCGCTCCTACACTGATATTCACATCATGCAGGGCTTGGATCTGACCATAATGGGCCGATACATTTTTAAGCTCTAACATTAAAACTCCCCTAGATAAGCTTTGATCACATCAGGGTTGGATTGAATTTCTTTCGGCGTCCCATTGGCAAGTGGACAACCTTGGTTCACCACATAAATACGGTCAGAAATTCCCATCACTAACTTCATGTCATGCTCAATTAATAATATCGAGATCTTATGCTGATCGCGTAATTCCACAATTAGCTCATCTAGCTCATCGGTCTCAGCAGGGTTTAACCCAGCTGCTGGCTCATCTAACATCAGAAGGCTAGGCTGTGTCATCATGCAGCGAGCAATTTCTAAACGACGCTGCTGGCCATAAGCAAGATTACCCGCTTGGCGGTTAGCAAATTCGGCTAAACCAATGCGCTCCAACCAATTAGCCGCGCGCTCAATCCCCTCTGCTTCCGCTTTTTTAAAGCTTTTGGTCTTAAATAACCCAGAGAGAAAATTAGTATTCAGGTGACGATGCTGTGCCACCAGTAAATTTTCTACCACAGTCATATCTTTAAACAAGCGCACATGCTGAAAAGTGCGCACCATGCCCTTGCGAGAAATGACATGACCCGGTAATTGTTGCACAGGCTCACCACGATAAATTACCTGCCCAGCTGTTGGCTTATAAAAGCCAGTTAAGCAGTTAAACACCGTGGTTTTACCGGCGCCATTGGGGCCGATGACAGAAATAATTTCCTGTTCATTAACTTCTAAAGCAACATTGTTCACAGCCAATAAGCCGCCAAAGCGCATAGTTAGGCCTGAAACCTCTAATAATTTATTATCCATTGCGCATCTCCATTTTTGGACGGGTCATGGGTAATAAACCTTGTGGACGCCAAATCATCATAAATACCATCATTAAACCAAACATCAGCATGCGGTATTCATTAAACTCACGCGCCATTTCCGGCAAAATAGTCATAATAATTGCCGCTAAGATCACGCCAATTTGTGAGCCCATGCCACCTAACACCACAATGGCTAAAATAATGGCAGATTCAATAAAGGTGAAAGATTCTGGGCTAATGAAACCTTGTCGAGCAGCAAAAAAGCTTCCCGCAAAGCCAGCGAAAGCCGCACCAATAGTAAAGGCTGATAGCTTAATAATGGTTGGGTTTAAGCCCAGTGAACGACAGGCTATTTCATCTTCGCGTAAGGCTTCCCAAGCACGACCAATGGGCATGCGTAATAAACGGTTAATCACAAACACCGTTAATACCACCAGCAGCACTGCAGCAAGATACACAAATATCACTTTATAAGTTGAACTGTAATCGATACCAAAAAAATCGTGGAATAGTGTTGCCTCGTCACTCGACGGCCGGCGGTTAAACTCTAAACCAAATAAGGTTGGCTTATCAATTTGGCTGATGCCATTGGGGCCACCGGTAAGATCGGTCATATTGTTTAACATGATGCGAATAATTTCGCCAAAACCTAGCGTAACAATGGCAAGATAATCGCCCCTTAGCCGCAGTACCGGAAAACCCAGTAAAAAGCCAAACAAGGCCGCTAAACAACCTGCAATCGGCAATGCCGTCCAAAAGCCAACACCAAAGTAAGTATTTAATATACCGTAGGTATAAGCGCCAACGGCATAAAAGCCGACGTAACCTAAATCAAGTAAACCGGCTAAGCCCACCACAACATTGAGGCCTAAACCTAACATCACATAGATCAGCGTTAAAGTGGCTAAGTCAACCGCACCGCGCGAGGCCACAAATGGCCAAATCAACAGGCCAGCCAGTGCCGCAATAGTCAAAAAGCGATATAAAGTTGGCTTCTCTTCAGGCGCAGGTAATTTAAAACCTGAATCTTGGCCCTTACTTTTAATACCGCTAAACACACGGCTGATCGGCGCTTTAAATAGCTGAGTGAAAAACACCAAAATAACACCGACAATTACCCAAGTGGTATGGGCCGCATCATTTAAAATAATCCGCAGACCATCGGGTTGATTATCAAGTTGTAGCCCTAACAGCCAACTGGTTAAAATCAGCATTACCACCGAAGCAATAAGCGCATCAATAAAACTGGATTTGCTCATACTTTTTCAACCTCCGGCTTACCTAGAATGCCGGTTGGCATAAACAACAATACAAAACACAGCAGACCAAAGGACACCACATCTTTGTATTCAGAGCTAAAGTAGCCCGCCGTAATCGCTTCGGTGATCCCAAGAATGAGGCCACCCAGAACAGCTCCGGGAATGCTGCCGATACCACCCAATACCGCAGCAGTAAACGCTTTTAGTCCCGCCATAAAGCCAAGATAAGGATTAATGACACCGTAATACATACTTAGTAATACACCCGCCACGGCGGCCAATGCAGCGCCAATAACAAACGTAATGGAAATGACTTTATTGGTATTGATACCCAATAGATTGGCCATACCTATGTCTTCAGCACACGCGCGACAAGCACGGCCCATTTTTGATTTAGAAATAAAAGCTGTCAGTACCGTCATGGAAATGAAAGTCACGACAAATATCACCACTTGCATGTAAGACAGGGTGACATTAAAAGCATCGGCAGGGCCAATGGTCCAACCGCCGGTGATTAAACTCGGCATAGCAATATCGCGTGAACCTTGCGCTAAACGGACAAAGTTTTGCAAAAATATCGACATACCAATGGCGGAAATAAGCGGAATTAGACGGTTACCACCACGTAAGGGTCGATAAGCAACCCGTTCAATGCTCCAGCCATAAGCACTGGTGATCATGATACTCAAGGCAAAAGCCGCGATAAGCAGCAAAACTAAGCTATCGATACCTAACATGGCGAGACCTGCAAGCACAAAAAAAGCAGCATAGCTGCCTATCATGTACACCTCACCGTGAGCGAAGTTGATCATACCGATAATGCCATACACCATGGTATAACCAATGGCGATCAAGGCATAAGTACTGCCAATAGTGACACCATTTAAAATCTGTTGAAGAAAGTAATAAAACTGCTCAGACATAATGTCCTCAACTTAACAAACTAAGCCAGGCTTAACTGGCTTAGTGATAAAGCCGAGCAGAGCTCGGCTGGGAGTTTAACTTATTGATTTTGCGTTGAGGTGCCATCTTTATGCCAAGTGAACACACCAAATTCAAAACCCTTTAAGTCACCCTTACTATCCCACTGCAAATCGCCCATTACGGTTTTAGCAACGTTGCCACGTAAGTATTCCGCTAGCTCAAATGGATCTTCTTTACCTGCTTTCATACCTTGTGCCATCGCTTGAATGGCGGCATAACCAGTCCATACAAACGGGCCTGTCGCGTCTTCACCTTTCGCGACAATGTGGTCAACCACCGCTTTGTTAGCAGGATCCAAATCGTACTTCTTCGGTAATGTCACTAATAAACCTTCAGAAGCTTCACCCGCAATGGAGGAAATATCTTTGTTACCTACGCCCTCAGGTCCCATGAATGTGGCATCTAAGCCTTTTTCTTTCGATTGACGCAGCAATAAACCTAGCTCAGGGTGGTAGCCACCGTAATAAACAAAGTCAACATCTAGCTTTTTCAATTTAGCAATGATCGCTGAAAAATCTTTATCGCCCGCAGTGATACCTTCAAACGCCACCACTGGAACATTTGCAGCTTCAAGCCCTACTTTCACCGACGAAGCGATACCTTCACCGTATTGCTGCTTATCATGAATAACCGCTACTTTTTTCGGCTTCACATGCTCAACAATATACTTGGCAGCGGTTGGCCCTTGGTCACTGTCTAATCCTATAGTACGGAAAACTAATTCATAACCTCGACCCGTGATTTCAGGACTGGTTGAAGCGGCGGTAATGAGCAGGATACCTTCATCTTCATAAATATCTGACGCTGGCTGGGTGGCACTGGAACATAAGTGACCTAATACGTATTGTGCACCGTCGTTAACAATTTTATTTGCAACAGCAACCGCTTGCTTAGGATCACAAGCATCATCATAAATAACGGCTTCTAATTGTTTTCCGTTGATGCCACCAGCTTTATTAATCATTTCGATGGCGGCATTACCACCGGTAAATTGCATATCACCATACTGCGCCACAGGCCCTGTTACAGGGCCCGCCATGGCTATTTTAATTGTATCGGCAGCATTGGCTAAGGCCGAAGAGCCCAATAATGCTATTGAAACGGCGACGCCAGCTGCGGTTTTAGTCCACTTATTCATTCAACCCTTCTCCATCAATTTTGAATTCATTATTATTTAGTAACAAACTGATTACGCCTTTTTAGTGTGGCCAGTCAGCTTCAACCTAACCTTTTTAACACCTTGAATATTAGATGAACAAATCCAACTACGTAAAATTTGTTGCGGATCAGATCTTTAATTGCGACATTTTGAGCTTAAAAAACTATCAATATCAGTCAATAAATCCACACAAAAAAGAATTTGTCGATTTACATTTTATTAACAAAGCAATCAAGCAAGATAAAAAACCAAAAGTAAATTTTTAATCAGCGTCAAAACGGGTCATAACATTTAGTGCACAAAATTAAATACAGCCCTGTATGCAGATGATATATTTGCGGAACGCTGTATTTATAATCAATAAAACTATCAATGGTGGCTGATATGTGGCAGAAATTTGTTTTACTAATATTCGCTCTAACCTGCCTTAATGCATGCTCACCTACGCCAGCAAAAATTGCTTTGTCTGTACCTGACTTAAGCAATCCCTACTTTCAAACCATCGCAACAAGTGCCAAAGCATACAGTCAAGCCCGGGGTTATCAGTTGGTATTGATCCACAGTAATGGCAGCAGCCATACTGAGTTTGAACAAGCCGTTGCCGCTAAGAAACAAGGAGCACAAGTGCTGATTATTGTGCCCAGTAAAGCCGATGGTTCGATCAAAACGATCCAATATGCAAACCAAGTTAATTGGCCCGTGATCAGCTTGGATCGCAATGTTAATGGTGGACAAGTCGTGCAACACATTAGCTCTGATAATTATATGGGCGGTAAAATGGCGGCAGAGTTTTTACTAGCGATGACCAAACGACAAGGTTCGCTATTAGAGCTTACTGGTCCCAGCGATATCTCCGTGACGCTGGACCGCAGCCAAGGTTTTGCAGATGTACTTGGAGCTTACCAACTTCCCAGCAGCATTAAAGCTGATGCAGGTTTTAACCAACAAAAAGCGCGGCAAGTCACCGCAGAGATGTTAGCGCAACACCGCCATATTAGCGGTATCTTTGCCCATAATGATGAAATGGCATTAGGCGCAGCGGCTTTATCCCAGACAAAAAATATTACCATTATTGGTTTTGATGGCACAAAATCGGGCCTCAGAGGCATTGCACAAAACGTCTACGATGCAACCTTAGTGCAACAGCCCGAAGTAATGATAACCACCGCCATTAACAGCGCGGTTAACATTATTAATGGTGCAAGACCAGTCCCTTACCTCAAAATTCCATTACGCCTGCATACAAATTCCCCCCCTAATAATAAGTGACAGCAAGCCGCAGCGATAAAACACAGTTCGGATTTGCCCTTAACAGTGATAGAATTTACCTTTAAACACATCTTTCGTTTCATATAGATAGGTAGGGACTGATGATTATTGTCACAGGCGGCGCTGGCTTTATCGGCAGTAACATAATTAAAGCACTGAATTTAGCTGGATATCACGACATCTTAGTAGTAGACGATCTCACCGATGGCACTAAGTTTGTGAATTTGGTTGATTTAGAAATCGCTGATTATATGGACAAGGATGAATTTATCTCTTTAATTATTTCAGGTGAAGAGCTAGGCCCCATTGAAGCGATGTTCCATCAAGGTGCATGTTCATCCACGACTGAGTGGGATGGCAAAATGATGATGGACAATAATTACGCTTACTCAAAAGACTTACTGCATTATTGTTTAGATCGGGAAATCCCCTTCTTATATGCCTCATCAGCCGCAACTTATGGCAATGGTGAAACCTTTATCGAAGAGCGTCAATACGAAGCACCGTTGAATGTATACGGTTATTCAAAATTTCAATTTGATCAATATGTCCGCCAAATTTTGCCAGAGGCCAACTCACAGATCGTTGGATTTCGCTACTTCAATGTTTACGGCCCACGTGAGCAACATAAAGGCAGCATGGCGAGCGTGGCATTTCACTTAAACAACCAAGTAAAGGCGGGTGAAAACCCAAAACTGTTTAAAGGTACGCAAGGCTATGCTGACGGCGGTCAAACTCGTGACTTCCTTTACGTTGGCGATGTTGCAACGGCAAACCTTTGGTTTATGGACAATCCTGAACATTCTGGAATTTTCAATTTAGGGACAGGAAAAGCTGAACCATTTAAAGCAGTGGCGGAAGCCGTAATAAGACATCATGGTAAAGGCGAAATTGAATATATTGATTTTCCCGATCATCTTGTTGGCCGTTATCAGAACTTTACCCAAGCAGATCTCACTAAGCTGCGTTCGACTGGCTTTGATCTTCAATTCAAAACAGTGGCAGAAGGCGTTGCCGAATATCTTTCAATCATCAATAACTAAACGAACTAGCATGCAAACTGAATTTGACCCAAAAGCGCATAACCCACAATTTCATAAGGGTATGCTAAAGCCGACATATTGGGGAACTTGGCTAAATGTGCTCCTACTCGTTTTAATTAGCTTACTGCCCTATTTTGTTCGTCGCACATTGGTATCTGTACTAGCTCGAGTCGCATTGAAGATAAATAGCAAAGCGAACAAACGAGCACGAGTAAATTTGTCGATGTGCTTCCCTGAAAAGAGTCAAGCCGAGCGCGAAGCCATTTTATTGAAAAGCTTGTTGGTTGGGGGAAACTATTTGTTAGCCTTCCCGAGGTTAAGTCTGCATGATAATAACTGGTTAGAGAAACACACTAACATTGTCGGATTAAATAACTTAACCCAATACACAGACAACAAAGAAAATGTGATTTTATTGATCCCACACACTTGGGCGTTAGATATCCCCGGAGTTATTTTTGCGTCACGGCAGATCCCAACAACGGCAATGGCAAAAAAACAAAAAAATGAGGTGATGGACTGGCTAATCAACCGACAACGTATCCGTTATGGAGGTTATGTATATGAACGTTCGCAAGGAATTAAGCCTTTTCTACGCTCTATAAAACAAGGTTACCTTGGCTGCTACCTACCTGATGAAGACCTAGGCGCAGAAAACAGTGTATTTGTGGACTTTTTTGCCACACAAAAAGCCACCATTAAAGGGTTAGGTAAGTTATCTAAACTCACCAAAGCCAAAGTTGTACCTGTATTTTCTATGTTTAATTTAGCGACTGGTCAGTTTGAGCTTGATATTTTACCCGCCTTAACCCCCTTTCCTAACGACAGTGAAGAGCAAGATGCTCGCATGATGAACGCTTGCATTGAAAACTATGTTAACGAACATCCCGAGCAATATATGTGGATTTTACGTCTGTTAAAAACTCGGCCAAATAATGGCGAAAATCCTTATAATCAATAAGATGAAATTAATGAAGTCAAAAGTTCACTTGCTAGTAACCATACTGACCTGCCTGTTTCCCATCATTTGCTTAAGCTTTGGTAAAGGCTATAACTATGGCGCAACACCATTATTTCTGTGCGCTATTTTTTTGCTAAAAGAAACAAGAATCGCCTTGAGTGTACCTCAAGTCAAACTAATCAGCTTAGTCTTTGGCGGTTATTTTTTGGTGTTTGTATTAGCAATGCTGGTGCACGGTGAATCTGCCAGCTATATCGACCAAACCAGTCGCATTGTTATGGCTCTGCCCGTGTTATTATTGCTAATTTGTTACCCGCCGAAGCTAAAATGGCTAATGGTTAGCTTTATGATTGGCTCAATTATCGCTGGTTGTATTGCACTTTATCAAACTCAAGTACAATTGATGCCAAGGGCATTTGAACGCTTCGGTCCAGTGGGCAATACGTGGTGGCACAAGGGCTATATGCCGATACAAAGCGGCAATATAGCAATGACTCTTGGTATTATTTCCCTTTGTTTTGTTTTGTATTTTCATAAAACGAAGCAAACTACATGGGTAATAGTAGGCTCGCTAGGAGCGCTATTCGGCATGCTGGCTAGCTTTTTATCTGGCTCACGCGGTGGCTGGGTTTTACTGCCGGTAGCCCTCATTTATTTAGTTTTAAGTAATACGAAATTCTCACTTAAAACGTTGACGGGAGCCGCTGTTTTACTCATTTTATTAATTGGCTGCGCAGCATCTAATAACGCTGTCCGAGAACATTTAAGAATTAATGAAGCTATAAATAATATTTCGCAATACACCGATGGCGATAAAAACACTTCAGTTGGCGTTCGATTTGAGCTGTGGAAAAGTGCGGCTATTACGATTCAACAATATCCAATATTTGGACTGAGTGAGGCGCAGCGAATAGCAGAGCGTGAGCAACAAGTAGCAGCAGGTATAATTGAACTTTATATCGGCGCAGAAACCTATCACGCACACAATGAATATCTTGAAGCACTGTCGCTGCGGGGACTGTTTGGCTTAGTTGGCCTTATTGCCATGCTAGTAACGCCCATTTTTATTTTTATGAAAAACAAAAACGCATCTCACCCCGAGCTCAGCGCGGTTAATCAGGCGGGCATCGCTGCAAGTATCATGTTTATAGGTTATGGTTTGACCCAAGTTTTTCTTGGTCATAACTCAGGTATGATTTTTTACTCGTTTATTATGGTTACTTTACTAGCCCTGAGTATTCGACTAAAACAAAATAACTCTCAACTAACAGGACAACTATGAAAATCCTCGTCGCGAGCTCATATCTACATGCTTGGAATAGTGTTCGCCCTGAAGCTGAAATGTTTATTGAAATGGTCAAGCAAGGCCATACTGTTACGGTATTAACGCAAGGCAGCGCGGACTACAACCAGCGCTTTAATGATTGTGGCGTTAAAACACTGGATTGCTATCCCAATAAAAAAATATCTATTAAAACCATTAAAGCGATGCGTAAAGAACTGCTAGCGGGTAATTACGATATTTTTTATGCCTTTAATTCTAAGACAATCCCCAACGCGATTTTGGCCAGTATCGGACTTAAGGTAAAGGTTGTAACCTATCGCGGTACAACGGGGGGGCTATATCGCCATGATCCTAGCGCCTACCTTACTCATTTAAATCCGAGAGTTGATGGTATTGTTTGTGTGTCTGACGCAGTGCGCCAAGATGTACGCCAGCGTGTTTGGGGAATTCAAGATAATGTCGTCACCATATATAAAGGCCACCAATTAGCATGGTATCAGGTTGAACCAACCCCGCGCAGTGAGTTTGGTTTGACCGATCAACATGTTATTGCTGTGTGTGCAGCTCATGTACGGCCGAGCAAGGGTATTTCGGTACTGATCCAAGCCTGCCAACAAGTAAACAATCCAGATTTCCATTTATTGCTAGTTGGCAGTGGCTTTGAGCCACATTTAGATGAAATTGCAGCCAGCCCAATGGCAAAGCGGATCCACCTAGTGGGCCATCGTCAGGATGTCCCTTCCATTATGGCCATGGCTGATTTTCAGGTACAGCCTTCCATTAGCGGTGAGGGCCTACCGCGCACCATTATTGAAGCGATGGCAAATGGCACCACGTCTGTGGTAACTACCACCGGCGGCTCACCGGAGTTAGTGGATGATGGTAAAACCGGTTATGTCGTGCCTACCAAAGACGCCATAGCTTTTGGTCAAGCGATGAATAAGTTAGCCAATGACAGAGCCCAAATTACCGCATTCAGCCAAGCCGCAAAAAAAAAATTAGATAATGAATTCAATGCCAAACAAACAGTGCAACACCATATCGATTTTTTCCAGCGTTTGTTAGGCTAACTATATAGTCAAAGGCCTCATCGCTAGTGCTTTAGATGCTATGGAGGCATTAAGGAATAAGTAATGAAGAAGCTCGTTGTAGATTTAGATGGCACCATCACCTTAGGTGATACCAATGATTACCCTAACGTTTCGCCGAATTTAGACGTGATTAAACAATTACGTAGCTATAAAGAACAAGGGTTTAGTATTTGTATTCACACAGCGCGTAATATGCGCACCCATCAAGGCAATGTTGGCTTAATCAACATTCATACTTTACCTATCATCACCGCGTGGTTAGACAAACATGATGTACCTTATGATGAAGTCATCGTTGGCAAACCTTGGTGTGGTCATGAAGGCTTTTACATTGACGACCGTTCGGTACGCCCCTCTGAATTTGCGAGTATGAGCTTTGCCGAAATAGAAGCCCTATTAGCCAAGGAAAAAGCATGTTCCTAATTATGTCGGCGGCTTATATCAGCCAAGAGCTTGAATCTGAGTTTGGTACCATTCCGCCTGCATTTTTACCACTAGGCAATAAGCGCCTGTTTCAACATCAAGTTAACAGCGCGCCAAAGGGCAAGCGGGTTTTTCTCACCGTACCTGAAAGCTATACCATTAATAATTTTGACCGCAACTGGTTACACCAACGTAACGTAACCATTTTAGCTATCCCCGATAATATTTCTCTGGGCGCCTCTTTAATTTCAGCCCTTAACTTGGTCGGCCACAACTTAGATGAACCTTTATCCATTTTGTTTGGTGACACCCTGATACCTGAATTACCTTCGGGTGAAGATATTGTTGCCATCAGTGAAGTAGAAAATAGCTACAACTGGGCGGTGGTCACTCACGATGAAACTGAACTACTCAAAACCAACCAAATTCGTAGCGAACTAGACAGCGCCAATGTAGTCAGTGGCTATTTTAAATGTAGCCAACCAAAAGTGTTAATTAAAGCCCTCATTCAAGCTCATTGGGATTTCAACGGCGGAATGAATTTATACCATGCTCAAGTTGGCCTGACGACGGTTCGCATCGACAACTGGCTTGACTTTGGCCATGTCAACACTTACTACCGATCTAAAGCAAAATACACCACGCAGCGCGCCTTTAATGAGCTGACCATCACGCCGCGTTGGATTGAAAAATCGAGCTGCAAAAGTATAAAAATCCAAGCTGAAGCCCATTGGTTTAAACAGCTGCCGCCAATGATGCGCACTTTTACGCCACAGTTTTTAGGTGCAACTCATGATAAAAATGCTGAAAGCTGTGCCTATCGTCTCGAGTATTTACACCACACTGCGCTCAATGAGCTTTACGTGTTTTCAGCCCTACCAGACATGGTTTGGCGGCGCATCATTAACGGCTGTTTGCATTTTATTGATGAATGCTTGTTACACCCTGCTCCATCACAGCGACCCGTATCGAACTTAGCCTCTTTATTTACGGAAAAAACGCAATCACGATTAACGCAGTATTGCAAAGCGCAGCAACTCGACCCAGAAGCAAAGTGGCAATATAACCAAAGCCTCACTTTATCTCTAACTGAATTGAATCAATTAAGCCAAAATTATTTGCCTAAAGCACAACACCTCAGTTCAGTCATGCATGGCGACTTTTGTTTCAGTAATATTCTGTATGACTTTCGCACCAATAGCATAAAAACCATTGATCCTCGAGGCTTAAACCAGCAACAAGAGCTGACTATTTTTGGTGACGTACGCTACGACTTAGCTAAATTGAGTCATTCTATTATTGGTTTGTATGATTGGATTATCGCCGGATATTTCAATTTAACTCTCAATGAACACATGATTGATTTTGAGCTGTTACAACCCAAAGAGCTGAAAGCCACGCAGCAGTTTTTTATGATCCAAGTTGAGCAAAAGTATGGCCTGACACGCGCGGAAATCTACGCCATGCAAATCCAGCTATTTCTCTCAATGCTGCCATTACATAGTGATGATAAAAATCGGCAAAATGCCCTGTTAGCCAATGCATTCCGGCTATATCAGCTGTTAGCCGAAGAAAACTCATAATCAGTCGAACCAAAAAGTGCAACGTTACAGTCAAATATTAGCGAAGGACAGCAAATGATAGTGATTCCAATGGCGGGCTTAAGCTCACGCTTTTTCAAAGCCGGCTACCAACAACCTAAGTATATGTTGATGGCACATGAACAAACCTTATTTGCTCATGCCATCAATAGCTTTAAAGCTTATTTTGCTAGTGAAACATTTTTGTTTATCGTCCGTGATTTCTATCAAACACGTGATTTTGTCGAGCAGCAAGCAAAAGAATTAGGCATCCAAAACATCATTATTGTCGAGCTTAACGAAGCGACTCGTGGCCAAGCTGAAACCGTCACCCTAGGCTTAGCGCAACTTGACCAACAGTCTGGTCCCATAACTATATTCAATATTGATACCTTTCGACCCAACTTTTTATTTCCTGCCATTCAGACTCAATGTGATGGCTATTTAGAAGTGTTTCGCGGCTCAGGTGATAATTGGTCTTTTGCCAAACCAATTAACGAACAATCCACTCAAGTGATTGAAACAGCTGAAAAGCGCCCTATTTCTGACTTATGCAGTACCGGCCTTTACTATTTTGCTGAGATGCAAGATTACCTTAGTGCCTATCATCATTATGCTGCGCTGCCGCAAGGCCAATGGGAAAAGGGTGAGCTTTATATTGCGCCTTTGTACAATTATTTAATTGCACAAGGCAAAGCAATTCATTACCACCTTATTGAGCGCCGCGAGGTTATTTTTTGCGGAGTACCAGCAGAATATGATGCCTTTAAAGAGACAAGCCTATGAGCCAATTTGAACATATTAGTGTCATTGTGCAAGGGCCAGTGCAAAACACGCCTGACCGAACCCACCATGAAGCAGGGATCACCCAGCGTTGTTTATCCAGTATCCGTACATTTTTACCCGGAGCACGGATCATTCTCTCTACTTGGACTAATCAAGATCTAACAGGATTGGAATACGATGAACTCGTCATTAGTGACGATCCTGGCCAAAACACCGATGGCTTTTGTCCAAAAAATTATTACCGACAAATAACCTCAAGCAAAGCGGGTCTATCACGCGTAACCACACCTTACGCGGTGAAGTTGCGCACTGACAATTTCTTAATTGGTAATGAGTTTGTCGCCCTGCAACAACAATACCCCGCGAATAATCCAGCTGATAAGTTGTTTACCGAAAAAGTAGTCATCAATGCTAACCTGTTTCGCAAAAGCTCTCATGGCCGTGATGTGATCATGAGCCCAAGTGATTTTTTCTATTTTGGCAGAACTGAAGACCTGAACAAAATCTGGCAACAACCGCCTTTTTTAGAGCAAAGCTTTGCCCAGCAGCTGCTAGAGAAACACCGCCGTAAACAAGGAAAGTTCCCCCTCGAAGCCGAACAAGCCTACTGCCAAATTTGGTTACGCCGCCTCACCGAGCAAGCGCCGCTCATGGCTCACCGATTTGACCATCGCGCCCCTGACTTACTATTTTGGCAGCGCTTTCTAGCCAGCAATATCGTCATTGTAGAGCCGGAGATAATGGGATTAGGCCTACGGAAAATATCTCAGCGAAAGTTTAAACGTGCCAATGAGTTTAGCCACATTGATTGGCTTAAATTGTATAAAACCCACTGTGATTCAACTGTTCACATTCCATTTACCCTAGAACAGTTACGTCTGTCTCTAGTAAGGTTAGTCAAAAACTGTCGGCCCATAAAGTGATGAAGTCAAAACGAATACTCTTTGTTGTACATAATCTAAAAGGTGGTGGCGTGCAAAAAATCACCCTAGATACGGCTCGATACCATACCGAGATAGGTAACCAAGTCAGCATATTGGCCTTGGAAAAAGGAATTGACTTAAGCATTGATTTTCCTTGTGATTATCAACAGCTAAACATCCACAAAGCCATGCTATTCCGTCCTTGGTTGGCGATATTCTATGGCTTTTACAAGCTGTTGCTACGCAATATATTTCCTCATAGTGAGTTTATTTGGGATCGATTTTTTTACACTGGTATGGTTAATCGCTTTTTACATAACCAAGCAAGTTTTGATGCGATTTTCGTTAATGGCGCTCGTGCTATGAGTAGGATGAATGGGGTATCCCACCCCAACATTGTATTCAGCTTACACTTACCTAATACTTTATCCGGTAAGCCTCGTTCTATTTATTACAACTTTTTATTTAGATCTTTATTTAAGGGTAAACGAGTATTTTGTGTTTCAAAATTTATAGAAAATGAAATCCGAGACAAAGCCAAGCAGTTAGAATTTGAACTGAAGAACATTTCAACCATACACAACCCCTGTGATCAGAAAAAAATTCAAGCACTTGGCAAAGGAGCCTTTGATTACGATAGTAAGTTTATTCTCGGTGTGGGTCGTTTAAGCAAACAAAAGCGCTTTGACCTATTAATCGAAGCCTACAAACAGTCAGAAATCGATTATAAGCTGGTTATATTAGGCCAGGGAAATCAAGAGAAAAAACTTAGAGAATTAATTAAGCACTTAAAGCTAGAAAACAAAGTAGAACTAGCCGGATTTGATAACAACCCTTTCCGCTGGATGAAACACGCTGAATTTTTTGTTCTAAGCTCTGATCTTGAAGGCTGGGGGCTCGTGCTAAATGAAGCAATTGCGGTTGGAACGCCCGTTATTTCAACTGATTGCGGGCCAATAACCGAAGTACTTACAGGGTCACTCGCTAACGGAATTGTGCCAAAAAACAACATAGATGCATTAGCCCACAAAATAGCTGAATTTACGGTAGCTCCTATAGTGCCACCAGGAAATGCATTAGATAGACTAAGTTTTGCAAATATAATCCAACAACAAATGGCCTTAGCCGAAGCAGACTAACGCCCTTTTTCCAACAGCCACAGCCCAACGTACTTATTAAAGTTAACTTGGGCGTAGGTCATGGCCATAATAAAACCGACGCTGCCATCTAAGAAACCGCGGCGTAAAAAATAAATATGAAAAAAAGTCCAACTGGCGCGCAGTAATGCCAGCAATAAGCCATGAGACTTTTTGCCCTTACGATGATATTTCTGCGCCCCTAGCCAAGCGTACTGCGCCGCTTTATCAAGGCCATGACCGTAATCACGATGGGTGTAATGGAGTAAAAAACCTTTTAATGTGCCAGTACTGCCCGCTGCTGGAATAACCGTTTCATGAACCTCATCGGGTGTGTATGCAGCACCTTCACGCTTAAACAAACGCAGCACCGAACGTGCACTGCGACCGTATTTTAAGGTTTTGCCGTACAAGGTAACGCCCCAAGGTAAACGATAAGCCGTGTGTTTAATAGTCGGTTGCGCCAACAAGTTCGATAAGGCTTGTGCCATGGTATCATCAAGGGCTTCATCAGCATCAATAGAAAGCACCCAGTCACAACTCGCTTGCGCTAATGCACGCTGTTTTTGCTTACCAAAGCCGGGCCAATCTGTGCTTGTCACGTTGTCGGTATAACGATGGCATATTTCTACCGTGCTATCAGTCGAGCCACTATCGAGCACAATGATTTCGTCGGCAACCTTAGCAACAGACTGAAGGCAACGTTCAACACGATCGGCTTCATTTTTGGTGATTAAAATAACAGACAGGGTATGTTTACTCATGAGTTACCATTTCCAATAATTAAGTTTTTGGCGCATTTGAAAGTTACGATAGACATTCTTTGGCTTTTTATCCTGCCAGCCACGCTGCAAAATATCACTCACGACTTTCAATACACGAGGAGCCGATTGCCCATCTAAATAAGGTGTCACACTTGGACCATACTGCGCTATCGCGGCTAATAATTCATGACTAGGATTTAGCCCCAGCTCAATTGCATCGGCTAATTTTTCCGGCTCGGTGATATTAATAAAACAAGCCTGAGGATCACGGTTGTTCACTGTCACGACAGGCTTGTTCAGCAACAGAAACTCCTGAAATACCGAAGAGTTATCACATACCATTAAGTCAGCACGATGCTGCAATGGGATCACTTGGTCGTTCTCGAAAAAGCTCAGATTAGCATTTTCTAACGCGCGATATTTGGCCACCGTAGTGTGATCCATTTTTGGATGCAAAGTGATAAGCCAATGCCATTGGTCAGACTGGCTTAGCAATTTTATTTGCTCATACACGGCTTCTGCACACGATAGAGTAGGACTAAAGGTTGAGGCAAATAATATTTGCGGCCTAGGCCAAGTTTGTTCACATTGGTAATTAAACAGACTGTCTAGTTTCAGCCAGCCGGTTTCTTGTACTTGAAAGTAACCACGTTTATTGGCCTGTGCTTGCAAGGTGGCACTGCGCTCATGACCCTCGGTGCAATACAGATCGAACAGACCACGTTCAGGGTAAACATTACCGCGTTTACTCTCATTTAAACCATGAAAAACCTGTACTTTAAGACCTGGGATAAAGGCTGGCACGCGGTCACCCGGAACAAATACAGCGTCGGCCTGATAGTTAACAGCGGCGGCCACATCAACCAAAGCCACTTCATCATCCGCTAAAAACGTCGGTGACACTTCATCACCCACCAACAGCCAAGCTACCTCATTACCTTCCGCTTTTGCCACTTGTTGTAAAGGCCGCAAAATAGCAAAGGAATAATTCTGCTCGATATAGAATAAAAATCGGTAGGGCCCAGATGTACCATTAATCGTCTTTATCATGAATTTTCAAATACACCCATTCAATGCAAGCAAGTGGCCAAATCATATCAGAAAAAACCACTAGAGCGAGCCGTTACTCGTTGCTCTGTACCCAAACTACTTGGAGTTGCAGGTAGACGGCACGCTCGTCCACCCCATGAGCATAGATAAACGATGTGATAGGGGTGAATGAGCTTAGCCAACACTGGTGCGGCTTCAAGTAGAAAGGGGATAAACTATTTAGCTAATAGACGTTTAGGTATAAACTCAACTTTCAAAGCCCTTTTTCTTGGTGATCCAGTGTTAATTCGTATTCTCTATACTTTGATCTTGTTACTTGCCGCCCCTTTGCTGCTATTTGGTTTATACCAATCCAAACCGAACAAGCCCAAGTTTGGCGCAAGATGGAAAGAGCATTTTGGTTTAACACCGACACTCACAAATGCCCAGCCAGTTATTTGGTTACATGCCGTGTCAGTCGGCGAGTCTCTTGCTGCTATTCCAGTGCTTCGCGCGCTAAAGCAAGGCTACCCTGATTACCAAATCGTGGTGACTACTACCACCAGTACAGGCGCAGCGCAAATTGCAAAGCTCGGCGATCTCGTCAGCCATCGCTATATGCCTATCGACCTACCCGTTTGTATTAACGGCTTTATCCGCAACATTAAGCCCAGTTGCTTGCTGATCATGGAAACAGAGCTATGGCCCAACACGCTTGCCAGCGCTAAAGCGGCAGGCATACCCGTTTGCATCGTTAACGCTCGATTATCTGTGCGATCTGCTGGCCGTTATGGCAAGTTTCAATGGGTATTTAATGAAATATCACGCCACATAGATCACCTGTTTTGCGTGGCCCAAAGTGATGCTGATCGCTTTAAACAACTCGGATTAACCGCGCAACAAGTCAGTGTTACCGGCTCAATAAAAAACGATATTCAAATAAACTCAAGTGTTACTGAACAAGCGCAAACATTACGCCATCAGCTTGGCGCTACGCGCCCTGTTTGGGTCGCAGCCAGTACCCATAAAGGCGAAGATGAGCAAGTGCTAGATGCATTTAAGGCCGTACTTAAAACCTTACCTGATAGCTTGTTGATTTTAGTACCGCGCCACCCTGAACGTTTTGATGCGATGGCACAACTTTGCCAAGATATGGGGTTCAGTGTGCAGCGGCGCAGCCAAGGGTTTAATCCCACTCAACCATGTCAAGTGTATTTAGCCGATAGCATGGGCGAAATGCTACTTATGCTCGCCGCAGCCGATGCCACGTTTATGGGCGGCAGTTTAATTGGTGATGCGGTGGGAGGCCATAACATGCTAGAGCCTGCTGCATTGGCAAAACCGACGATTACTGGGCCAAGCTATTATAATTTTACCGAAATCGCCGAACAATTACGTCAAGCACAAGGGTTGTGGGTCTGTCAAAACAGCGAACAACTGGCGGCGCAAATGACGCAGCTGTTATCCGATCAGGGATTAGCGCAGCAAGTGGGCCAAGCCGCATTACAAGTGGTAAAGCAAAACCAAGGCGCAGTAGCGAAAACCGTACAAGGCTTATCCGCTTATCTCGAGATGTCGAAAGGTCAGCCTTGATAACCCGCCATCAGCGCTTGCCAGTCAGCCTGATTAAAGTGAATTTTACGCTTGCCGACTTCTTTATGAAACGATCGCAGTAAGCGATCTAAATTCCCCTGTTGCCAAGCTTTACCTTTTTGCTCATAGCACTTATCAAAGTCAATGAGCCAAACTTGGCCTTGCTCATCAAACAAAATATTGTGCGCATTTAAGTCAGTATGATTCACCTGCAACTGATGCATTTTTGCCACTGTTTGGCCAATTTGCTGCCACACGCTTTCGGGTAACCCTTGCTTAATTAACAACCCGACTAAATCTTGTGCATTGGGCACTTTTTCAACCAGAATATCGGCGTGATAAGTTAGGCCACGTTTAATGGCGCGAGCAGCCACCGGACGCGGGACATTGACGCCACCCTGCGCTAGTTTTTGTAATAGCATTAACTCTTGATAGCTGCGGGTTTGCTGCCAACCGGTAAACCAATAAGCATCGGCCACCAGCTTGCCAAATAAACCACCGCGGCGATAATGACGCAGTGCCATATCAACTTTTTCACCACGAACAAACCAAGTAGTGCCGCGGCCTTGCGCCGAACCTATCAGCGCATTTTGCTGTTGCCAAAAATCAGCGTCAAAACACAGCACGGGATCTTCTTTGAGTAATGTTTCATCAAACCAAACTTGGCCTTGGGGAAGTGTAAGGTGCTGCATTCATCCTGTCCCTTTTGTCACAATATCAATTAACGATTAAGGGGGCATTTTACAATTAACTGAGCAAGCTGCATAATTCTGTCTTCAATCAATTTCATCTCCCATTTATAGCGAGACTGGTCCATGGCTTTGTTTACTGCTGCGCCCAATTCTTTATGTGTTTTACGTTTGTCAGCGATTGGCGATGTGTGCCACGCGATTAGCGTGATCCAAGCCATTCAAGATTATTGGCCCAGCACTAAAATCACTTGGGTCTGTGGCAAAATTGAAGCGCAATTAATCGGTGACTTACCGGGCATTGATGTGGTCATCTTTGATAAAAAAGCAGGCTTTGCTGGCATGCGTCAAGTTTGGTCTAAGCTAAAAAATCAGCGTTTTGACGCCCTGTTACACATGCAGCTTGCCTTACGCGCCAGTATGTTGTCGTTAGGAATTAAGGCGAAATACCGCGTTGGTTTTAGTAAAGATCGCAGCAAAGAGGGGCAGTGGTTAGTCACCAATCGCCATTTGCCAAGCTCCAACAGCATACATGTACTGGACAACTTTGCCGAATTCGCGCGTTATTTGGGTGTGCCATTTGAATCACCACAGTGGAACATTCCGCTTGGCGAAGCCGAACTCGATTTTGCTAAGGGCTATTGCCAAGGCAAAAAAACCTTAGTGATTTCACCTGCGGCCAGTAAAGATGAACGTAACTGGCTCACCGACCGCTACGCCACCCTTGCCGATTATGCTACTGAACAAGGTTTACAAGTGATCTTATGTGGCTCACCGGCTCCGCGAGAGCTAAAACTGGCACAAGCTATTAGCGATCTGTGCCAGCAGCCCATTATCAACTTAACAGGTAAAACCTCATTAAAGCAGCTAACTGCCGTGTTGGCCGCTGCTGATGTGGTGATAGCGCCCGACTCGGGTCCAGCTCATTTAGCCACCACACAAGGCACCACAGTGATCGGTTTATATGGTCATAGCAATCCTAAGCGCACCGGCCCTTACAACGATTTAGATAAAGTAGTAAGTGTTTATGAGCAGCATGTGGTTCAGCAACAGCAAAAGCCTATCGAGCAATTAGCCTGGGCAACTCGGGTGAAAGGCGATCATGTGATGCAAGATATCACCCTAGCAGCGGTGCAAGCCGAGCTAGATAAGGTAATCAGTCAGTTATAAATGCAAGCTAGACTTATTAGTAGCGGTAAAATCCAAATGAAGGAAGCGTATAGTTATTCGCAACATATCTTTTTCAGGGATGAAAAAGTTAAGCATACAAGGATGTACTTGCTGCGGTGTTGCGAAGAAATAGTCGCTTCCTGAACTTACTTATTATCATCTCCTACAATCGCCCGGTCACTAGCGGGCTATCTAAAATTCTTTTCACATCAAATATCACGCAACCATTGGGATTTGACAACCCCTTATAGTCCGCTTCAGACAGCGCCATGATTTGACGATGAGACACAGTGAGCACCAAAGCGTCATATTGCTGTTCGGGTAACTCTGTGTGTAATTCAATGCCATATAAACGCTGCGCTTCTTCCGGATCGGCCCATGGATCAAACACTGCCACGTTAACGTCCATGGTTTTCAGCTCATTGATCACATCAATCACTTTGGTATTGCGTAAATCGGGGCAATTTTCCTTAAAGGTCAGCCCCATAATCAACACCTTAGATTGACTCACTTGGATTTTTTGTTTGAGCATCAAACGCACCACACGATCGGCAATGTAAATGCCCATGTCATCGTTTAAGCGTCGTCCCGCGAGAATCATTTCAGGGTGATAGCCCAGCTCCTGAGCTTTATAGGTTAAATAATAAGGGTCAACACCAATACAATGCCCACCGACTAAACCTGGATGAAAATGTAAAAAGTTCCACTTAGTCGCCGCAGCATCCAGCACTTCTTCAGTGTTAATACCGATTTTATCGAAGATCAGTGCTAACTCATTAATGAGGGCAATATTGACATCACGCTGGGTGTTTTCGATGACTTTCGCCGCTTCAGCCACCTTAATCGAACTGGCTTTGTAGGTACCTGCCATGATCACCTTGCCATACATGGCATCAACAATCTCTGCCACATCAGGGGTAGAGCCCGAGGTTACTTTAACAATACTGGTTAAGGTGTGCTCTTTATCACCCGGATTAATCCGCTCTGGACTGTAACCACAATAGAAGTCCTGATTAAATACCAAGCCTGAACCTGCCTCTAATAGCGGCACACACACCTCTTCAGTTGCGCCGGGGAAAACAGTGCTTTCATACACCACAATATCGCCACGCTTTAATACCTTAGCTACGGTTTCTGACGCGCCCACTAAGGGAGATAGATCAGGTTGATGATGCTTATCGATGGGAGTTGGAACGGAAACGATAAAAAACTGACAGCCAGCCATGTCTTGGGGATCAGAGCTAAACATGGCTTGGCTCGCTTGCAGTTGCTCGGTAGTGGCTTCCAGTGTGCGGTCACGGCCTTGGCGCAGCTCAGCTACGCGCTGAGCATTAATATCGAAACCCACTGTGGCAAAATGCTTAGCAAATTCGAGGGTCAAAGGTAAGCCGACATAACCTAAACCAAGCACGGCCACTTTTTGGGGCATTTGCAAACTGGACATATTCACTCCCTTGAATGCGATGATTCGCCTTCAGAAAGCTTAGTACAGAGTGCTCGGATTAATTAGATATCAGGTGAAATAATATCGCCTGCCAAGTAATCGCAAAACGCTTAGATGCAATCAATGGCTAGGTAGCACAACCTCAGCTAACGCAGCAGAGCTTAATGGACTACTTTCAGCACTGATTAATAGGGTTTTATCATTCTTCCATAGTAGCCCTTCCCACTGCGAGTACTCAGGCAACTGATAATATTTGGCATGGCTCAAATCCACTTCGCCGCCAACGACATCAAAAATCCAAATAAAAGCATGGCCAAACAAGCGCTGTTTACTGTAACCCAGCAAAGCTAGCTGTCCCGAAGGCTGGTGATAGTCTACCGCGGTGATCAAGCCTTGCACCGGTAACGTTTGCTGGGCCTTTAGCAACTGGGGCGATGTCCCAAATTCAGCTTGATATAACTGAGTTTGCTGATCTTGCCAGTTCTTTGAAAACAACCACAACTGATTGTCCACCATAGTAATTGCTTCGCAATCATAGTTATGCTCATAAGCTTCAAGATCGGCAGTTTGCTTCTCTAGCTTAATATTGATGCGATCACTGCTTAAACGCGAACCATTAGGGGCAATATCGATTTCATGCCAAGGTACTTGGTAAATTTGAAAGGTGTCGCGCTTACCACTGTTGTTGCCGCAATCAGCAATATAAAGATAGGTGTCATCTTGGGCTAGAGATTCCCAATCACGGTTAACCGCGTCGGTCACTTTAAGCTTGGTTTCAATAAACTGGTTACTTAAATTTAGCTTGTATAAAAAAGCACCATCGCCGCTGTCATTAATGGTCCAAAGCTTGCCATAACGCATTGCTAAACCCGATGTTTCACTCACATCACTAGGTAATGAAGCCAGCACAGTAAACTTCACTTGCTGCTCAGTTAAAGTGCTAATTTGCATATCACCAGAAACTGGAGCGACAGCTTGTATTTCTTGCGTTACCTCTGCTTCATCGTTCCACACTGACGGTACACTGCAACCACTTAGAAGGGTAAAACTTGAGCATAAAACTAGATTAACCACCCAGTTATAACGAGAAAAGAAACACAGCCTTGTTAACACTTCAACCTTCCTTATTTATTTAAAATCAGTTATACCCTAAGCCAAAACAACCCTAAGGAGCCTGTTCAGCAAGTGTGGCTTGAGTATATACTAACGCGAATCATAGCCGTTTCAGATGACAACAGGAATATCTCGACATGACAGTACGCGTAATTTATCCAGGCACTTTTGATCCCGTCACTAATGGTCACATAGAACTGATTGAACGTGCCTGTAAAATGTTTGGAACTGTGATCATCAGCATAGCTGCTAGCCCAAGTAAGCAGCCAATGTTTGATTTAGCCGAGCGGGTTGCCTTATTACAACAGGCAACAGAGCATTTAGATAATGTGCAAATTGTTGGCTTTAAGGGCTTACTCGCCGATTTTGCCAAGCAGCATGACGCTCAAGTAATGATCCGTGGCGTACGGGGCAGCAACGATTTTGATTATGAACTGCAATTAGCTAACATGAACCGTAAGCTCAATCCTGATCTTGAAACCGTAATCTTCACGCCAAGCCCTGAAAATAGTGCAATTTCTTCTACCTTGGTAAAAGAAATTGCCAAGCATGGTGGCGATGTAAAAGATCTTGTCCCCGCATCAGTTAAGCAAGCCTTACAAAATAAAATAACCTCAGTTTTGCTTAAGCCTATTACGAATGGATAAAGTATATTTTTACTGCACAATTTAAGTTTTCAGGGATGAAAACACAAAACGTATAGGGATATATTAACCGCGTTTTTGCAGAAGAAATATACTATTTTGCTTATCCAGAACTCGGGTTAAAAATAGTACATAGGGAATCCCACATTATTCGACGTTAGCAAAAGTTAACGCTGACACTGAGCGCAAAATACGGTGCTACGTTGGCCTAAGCGGATCTCTTGTAAGGTGTTACCACAATGTGTACAAGGCAACCCGGCGCGACCATATACCGCCAGTTGTTGCACAAAATAGCCCGGTTTACCATCGGCTTTAGTAAAATCTTTAAGGGTAGTACCGCCTTGAGTAATCGCCTCTGCGAGCACGGTTTTAATATGTTCAGTCAATATTTGATAGCGTGCTTTAGAAATATTACCCGCGGCGCGCTTAGGGTGAATACCACTACGAAATAAGCTTTCATTAGCATAAATATTACCTACACCTACAACATTGGCATTATCCATAATAAACTGCTTCACCGCAGTTTTACGGCCACGTGAGCGTTCAAACAGGGTCTCATCGCTAAAGTCGGTGGTTAATGGCTCAGGCCCCAGCTTGGCTAGCAATGGATGTAATTCAGGCTCGCCTTTCACCCATAAGCAAGCGCCAAAACGGCGCGGATCATGTAGCCGCAACAATTGGCCACTGTTTAACACAATATCGATATGATCGTGTTTTTGTACCTCACTGCCAACTGGGAGGACGCGCAAATTGCCCGACATGCCTAAATGTAAAATAATGCTGCCCACTTGCGTGCGCAATAAAATATATTTAGCGCGGCGCTCTACTCGCTCAATCACTTGAGCGCAAGCCTCTTGAATCGAGTCTGGCACCGGCCAGCGCATTCTTGGCTCACGAACAATAACTTGCTTAATGGTCGCCCCTGTTAAAAACGGGGCGATGCCTTGACGGCTTACTTCAACTTCGGGTAACTCAGGCATGATAGGCTCTTTGGGTCATAAAACGGCATGGAATAAAGGGTATGATACGTAAACAAGTAAGCGTCGGTTTAGGTTAAGCTTTCACTTATTTCGGCAACAGCTTATGAATATTAAGCTCATCCAACTGCAATAACTGTGACTGCCAATTACTGATCACTAAACCACTGTCTAACTGGTAAAGCGTCAAGCTGACCGGCTCGTCCACACCTGCTAACCAAAATTGATAAACTTGACTGTATTGGCTAACAGGCAACTGTCCTTGGGCTAATTCTAGGGTGTTAAGAGGCTCAGACAACCAAGCATTCATCATTGTGTTAAGCTGTTCAGGCGCAAGGCCAATATCAGGGCGGCTCCGCCAACTGCGACCAATACGTTCAATGGTATAATCTGGCCCTTGCATCGTTAAAATCATGCCGTGACTGGGTAATAAAGTGGCTTGCTTAGGAGTGGATATATCTTCGTGAAGCATGCGCTTATGGCTGAAATTAAAGATAAAGATCATACCAAGCACAGCAAAGATTAATACGTTATTCCACGCTTTTTTACTTAATTTCATTATGCCTCCTAAACCTATGTTGCGATCATAATGCAGTCGCACCAAGATGCAAGCACTACTAAGTAGGAGGGCGTCGCTTGTTACTTTATCGCTTTCATTATTAGCTCAGGGATCCGCTGCAAGGGTAACTGTATATCGACACCGCCAAGCTTTACCGCCTCTTTTGGCATGCCATAAACCACGCAGGTTTTTTCATCTTGTGCTGCGGTATAAGCGCCCGCGTCGTGCATTTCTTTTAGCCCTCTGGCGCCATCATCGCCCATACCCGTCATAATAATGCCCACCGCATTAGCGCCAGCCGCCTTTGCGACAGAACGAAATAACACATCAACAGAAGGGCGATGCCGACTAACCAATGGACCATCTTTCAACTCCACTCGATATTGTGCGCCACTGCGAATTAGCAACATATGTTTGCCACCATTAGCGATTAACACCTGACCGGGAACAACGCGATCATTATGCTCAGCTTCCTTCACATTCATCTGGCACAAAGAATTTAAGCGACCAGCAAAAGCCGCAGTAAAATTCTCAGGCATATGTTGCACCACCACGATACCGGGCGCAGTGCGAGGTAAATTCACTAACACCGCCTCTAACGCTTGTGTTCCACCGGTCGAAGTGCCAATGGCAATCACTTTATCGGTCGTTTCAGACATGGGTTTATTCGCGCAAGGAGCAATAACCGCATCAGCACTCAGCTTAGATGTAACGGGAAGTGCACTAGGGGCTCTGGCCCTGCCACCAACCTTTGCCATCGCAGCGGCCTTGATAGCGTCAATCATCATCGCCCTTTGCTCTTGTAAAAAGCCTTTTAGTCCAGCCTTAGGCTTAGTGATCACGTCAATGGCCCCAGCGGCCAGAGCTTGCATCGTCGCATCAGCTCCTTTGCCCGCAAGGGTTGAACAAATCACCACTGGCGTTGGCCTTTCTGCCATGATTTTTTTCAAAAATGTAATGCCATCCATACGAGGCATTTCAATATCCAGAACAATCACGTCAGGCCACTGACTGGCCATTTTTTTCATCGCAAAAATAGGATCAGAAGCCGCGCCTATGACTTTAATGCCAGCAGCGCCATCTAACTGCTGGGTCAGCACTTGGCGCACGACAGCAGAATCGTCGACGATTAATACGTTAATGGCCAATTGAACTCCATAAATTACCAAAATTTCACATGTTGAATAGCGTGACCACTTTTCAGTTGAGATAGCTCTTTGTTAAAGTAGCGGCGCTCCTCTGCGGCAACTTGTTGCTCGACACTGGTTGCAATCCGTTTCATAAAAACGGAGTAGTCATCGCCGACAAAATGAATCATTCGGCCATGATCGCCGCCTAAATGATGCGCCTGTAGCGGTATTCCTTCGTTAGCTAAAAAGTCCATAATAAACTGGCTATTTGCACTTCCAACGGCAAAAAAACTGTGCCCTGAACAACCAAGATTTATCACATTACCGCCACCAAATACTTTTGCTTGCAATAAACTACGCTGCGCGCCTTTATGCAACATGCCATTGATTAATAGCTCCATTGCATGCACACCGTAACGCCCTGCTTGTGATTCCATAATAGGCTGATGGGAGCCACTCTGGCGACTTGCTAATAAGAAGTGATTCATACCAAAAACGCGATTAATGGGATCCCATAAACAAGCGGCAACGCAAGAGCCAAGTAGCGTGGAGATAACATCACGGTTGGCACTGACATAAAATTCTCCGGGGTCAATGACAACACGCTCACCTCCTTGAATTTTATATCTTTTCATATCACTCTTTCTTTCGGTGAATAGAAGGTTTAAGCATGGTTAATTTATCGGTAATACCGTGCAAAGTCTCTGAATGACTAGTAATTAAATAGCCACCGGGTTTAAGCTTTTGAATCAATTTATCAATGACCATTGTTTTAACGGCTTGGTCAAAATAAATCATGACATTACGAACAAATATCACATCAAACAAACCAATATTGGGTAAGGTTTTAGTTAAATTTATTTGCTCAAATTGACAGCAATTCCTTAGCTTACTGTCCACTAAAAAAGTGCCCTCTTGCTCACGTACCCCACGCAAGCAATACTTGTGTAGAAACTCTTGATTCATGCTGCCCATGCGACTGAGCGGATAAACCCCGCGCCTACAACTTGCAAGCATTTTAGTACTGATATCTGAGCCTAAAACATACCAAGGTTTGCCTGTTAAATATTTCGCCAAAACCATCGCTAAGGTATAAACTTCCTCTCCTGATGAACAAGCTGCACTCCAAATTCTAAGCTCATCACCTTGCCACGGCTTAATAAGTTGATCGACTAAAAAGTCAAAGTGCTGGGGCTCACGAAAAAAATACGTTTCATTGGTCGTCAACAAATCTACCATTATTTGAAATTCGTCTGGCGACTGTTTGCTATGGATAAGGGCATAATATTCATCAAAACGCTTTAGCCCATAATGAACCAAGCGTTTAGTTAAACGCGACATCACCAAGTTCTTTTTACCGGGCGCCATAGAAATACCAGCGACCTCATATATCAATGTTTTAAATTGATAAAACTCCTTATCGGTAATAGGCCGAACTTGGAAAGGATTGCGCTCTGCTATTTCACATGCTTGATTCACGGTCTTTAAATTTTCCTAAGCAATTAATTTTTAAACACAAAAAGAAGACTGAGCCGCGACAATCTGTTCAGATAGCTCCTCAACACACAAAACCTTTTCTTTGTTAAGTAAAATGACAAAATCTTCTTCATAACGACCAATTTGGCTAATAAATTTGCTGTCAATATCCGTACCAAAGTCTGGTGGCTTTTGTCTATTCTGCTCAGGAATAGTTAAAATCTCATTCACCTGCTCAACGAGAATTCCCATGGTTTGCGTCTCATCGTGAAATGCCAAGCTAACCAAAACAATACAGCTCTTTTTGGTTAGCTTAATAATATGAGAGCCTAGTCTTGCTCCTAAATCGACCACAGGAACCACATTACCGCGTAAATTAATGACTCCTCTAATACTATTTTGTGTCATTGGTACCCGAGTCATTGAGCTCACCTCAATGATCTCTTTCACATCTAAAATACCAATGGCCATTAGCTTTCCCAACACTGAGAAGGTCAAGTATTGATAAGCGCCATCCGCCACCCCATCTCCTAAGTAGTGGTCTTGCTTATTTACCGCCATCGCCAATTCATTCATTTTGATAGCCTCTTAAAAGCGCTCAAAGTTCTTTTCGTTAAACGCCAACTCTAAACCGCCACCCGATGAATTTCTGGGTTTAGTCGCTACTGACTTAGTGGCTGCTGGAGCAGACCAATTATCTTGCCCTTTCCCCGCAGCTTGTGCCGATGACAACTTAAAAAATGCAACAGCTTGCTGCAGTCCATTCGCCTGCGCACTTAACTCCTCTGCCGTAGCTGCTAATTCCTCTGAGGAGGCCGCATTTTGTTGCGTCGCTTTATCCAACTGAGACATCGCGCTATTAATTTGGCCCACGCCTGACGATTGCTCTTCTGACGCAGCTGAAATTTCTTGCACTAAATCTGCTGTTTTACTTATGCTAGGCACAATTTCTTCTAATAAGCGCCCAGCTTCTTCTGCGATAGAAACACTATTTGTTGCTAGTGCGTTGATTTCCTGAGCAGTTACACGACTGTTCTCTGCCAGTTTACGTACTTCAGCCGCCACCACAGTAAAGCCTTTACCATGCTCACCCGCTCTAGCTGCCTCAATGGCGGCATTCAAAGAAAGCAGGTTCGTTTTGTATGCAATATCTTCAATCAAACCAATTTTGTTGGCGATCTCTTTCATGGCGTGCACAGTACGATTAACCGCTTCACCACCTTTGGTCGCCTCTTCAGCAGCCTTAGTGGCCATACTATCGGTCACACGAGCATTGTCTGTATTTTGCTGCACCGATGCATTGAGCTCTTCTACCGAGGCAGTTGTTTCTTCAACACTGGCTGCTTGCTCGGTCGCTGCTTGGCTAATCGTTTGCGCTGTGGCACTCACCTCTTGAGACGCGCTCACTAAATTGTCGGCATTGCCTCTCACTTGTTGAATAACACCGCTAATATGGTCAACCATATCCATCATGGCTTTATATACACCCGTGGCATTAGCTTGATTATTAAATTTAATATCTAAGTTACCGTCCGCGATTTCACGTGCAATCGCTTCCATATCTCGTGGCTCGCCGCCTAGCGGTTTTTTAATCAACCGAACCAAAAACCAAGATAACAGTATGCTAAATAAGGTCGCTAATACCGACACCCACATAATCAGCGAAATAGTATTTTCATTCTGAGCTTTAACTTGAGGACCTAACGCTTCTTGATCTGCTTGTACCGATAATTTTACTTCTTCTGATGCCTTTGCCACTTTTGGACCAATTGCATCAAGCTCATTTTTGATAACATTATTACGCGCGATCATTAACTCATTTACTTTGTTTAGTCCTTCTACATAAATATCCCGTTGCTGCATAAATTCTGTAAACAACCTTCTCCGCTCGGGATTTTGTAAATTTTCATCTAATACTTTCGCTCTAGCGATGGCATTCTTATCCATCTCTTCTAGCGCTCGATCCATATCAGCTTTACTGGCTGAAGCTAAATATTTAGCTGAATATAACCGACCCAGTAAAACCGATTCTTGGGTGTCTCCTGCATAAAAAGCCGCGTCAGGATCTTGATCTCTATGGGCTGAGTCCATGATAGAACTCATTAACTGCTGCATTGCATTCCCCGACGGCACCAGCGTCGACTTTTCAATTTCTTTTAGCTCAGACATAAGCACAACCGCTTTATCAAACGCTTTGTTGTAATTGCCAATTTCATTGGCAATAAAAGCAACGTTTTCAGCTCGCTCTGGCTTTTTAATTTCACTCTGCGCTTCTTTGGTATATTCCAAAAGTTTTTCGTAGCGCTCTTTAAAAGAAGCAATTGTTTGGTCAGTGTGATTAATAGTGTAATCTTTCGCAAACAAGCGAACCAATAGCATATTAGCTTCCACTCGACTGGCAAGATTAGAATCGATTGCTAACTCGCGATATTCATTAAACCCATTCATAGACTTTTTCAAGCCGATAAATGCAGAGAATGAAACCCCAACCAGTAATAACATTACCAACGCATAGCCTAGGCTTATTTGATAACTTAGCTTTAAGTTTTTGAACATATCTCTCTCCTTTTTAAGAGTTGTTCCAACTAAAAATCACTTTATTTTGGTCTTAATTAATTTCCATCAAGGATTTAATTTGGCCTGATGACAGTATATTATCGACCTCTAAAATAATGACGAAGACTTCATTTAATTTCCCCATGGCTTGGATATAATCAGCATTATTACTGTCTCCTACTTGAGGTGCCGACTGAATACTATTGTGATCAAATTCAACAATTTCTTTAACTGCATCCACTAAAAGGCCAATAGCTTGATTGCCTCCAGATGGAGGGTTAACATCAACTAATACAATACAACTTTTATCACTTAGCTTGCTCATGACTCCTTTCGCCGTTTTTAACGAAAAATCAACTACCGGCACAGCTGCCCCTCGCAAATTAATCACACCTCGAATAAATTCTGGCATCCTAGGAATAAACGTTATCTCACTTACTTCAATAATTTCATTTACTGCCAATATATTTACGGCGAGGGTTTCATTAGCCACAGAGAAGGTTAAATACTGGGTAACAGTTTCAATATACTGTTGATGAAATTCTTCATGCTCAATGCCATAGCCGGTAATAAGTTCTGCCATGAGTTATCCCCTACCTAAACCGATTCAAGTGTTTTTACATCAGTTGTTTTAGCACTCGCTAAACCAATTAAACCTTGTACATCTAATATCAATGCGATCTCACCACTACCCAATACAGTGGCCCCACTTACGCCTTTTAATCCTTGAAAAACTTTACCTAGAGGCTTTATAACCGTCTGTAATTCACCAAATAATCGATCGACAACAATACCCGCCTTTGCCCTACCTGCTTTAACGATAACTAAGCTTTCTCTACCGCGATGGCTTTGCTGATAGTTAACGCCAAAAAATTCACTCAACTTTATGTAGGGCATAACTTGACCGCGCAAGTTCACATAATGACTGTTTTTATCGAGGTGCCATTCATCGGTGTTCATTTCCACACATTCCTCAACCATGCTTAATGGAATGACAAAGCGCTCTTGCTCCACCCCAACCATAAAGCCTTCTATTATGGCGAGTGTTAAAGGAAGGTGAATCGTCACTAACGTGCCCTTACCCCGCTCGCTATCCACTTCAATCGTTCCACGTAAAGCATCGATATTGCGTTTAACCACATCCATACCTACGCCACGTCCAGAAATATTACTGGCGGTATCTTTAGTGGTCAGCCCTGGTTCAAAAATCAATCTTAATATTTCTCGCTGACTTAATTCCTGCCCAGCATTAATCAGCCCTTTTTCTTCGGCTTTTTTACGTATTTTATCGGTGTCTAAACCAGCACCATCATCTGCTATTTGAATAACAATATGACCTGAGTCATGTAATGCATTTAGGCGCAGCACTCCTTTTCTGGGCTTACCTTGCGCCACTCTTTCATCCGGAGTCTCAAAACCATGATCGAGAGAGTTTCTAACTAAGTGTGTAAGGGGGTCGTTAATTTTTTCAACAACTGTTTTATCTAGCTCTGCTTCACCGCCAGTAATAACTAGCTCAACATCTTTATTTAAATCTTTACTGACATCGCGAACGACTCGACGAAAACGTGAAAAGGTTTCACCAATTTGCACCATGCGTAACTGCAAAGCATGATCGCGGATATTTTCCACTAAACCTTCAACACCACTTACTACCTCTTGCACATCTGCGAGATCATGCTTTTCAACTAAAAGCTTTACAGCGGCATTAGAAATAACCAACTCGCCAACAAGGTTAATCAGCTGACCAAGACGATTTGCATCTACTCGAATGTATTGCGTTTCTTGAGCGATCTTTTCTCGTATAATTTCTTGCTTTGCAACTGCCTTTTCGACAACGTCTTTACTAACAACATGTTGCTCGACTAAAATTTCACCTAATGGTTTAATCTCTTTTGTTGCACCATCATTAAGAACGCCGTTTTGGAGCTGCAATGCACTGTTCAACTCTTGCTCTGTTAATGCACCCACTTGGATCAATAACTCACCAAGCTTATTGAGTTCCTCACCTGTTAATTCTTCCAATAATGCCAAATATTTTTCTAGCTCAGAGTGCGGCGGCACAATACGTAGTTCGCAATCATCTAGGGCAAACTCAAAAACTGACTTTATTTCTTCTTTATTGGCCGAGCTTGATAGTGCAATTCTAAAGGAGAGATAGCATGATTCAGGATCCATGTCCTCCCAGCAGGGGAAGTCGTGAGTAAAAGTAATTATCTCAATTATTTCACCCATTCTTTTTAAATAATTAATAAATGATAAAGGGTCAAGCCCATTTCTTAAGGCATCCGGTTTAAAGTCTAATGAAATAACCCAGTGATCCTCTGAAGGACTTCTTTTATCACTGACTTCGATTTTTTCATTAGTATTAGTAACCGTAAGTTCACTTGGCTGCTCTGGAGTTAATTCATTTAATAGCTTTTTCCCCGCTTCTTGAAGCGTTTCAGAAATATCTTCCTGCTCTCCTGAAATAAACTCCACCAAATTAGCGGTGTGATCTTTACACTTTAATAATAGGGCGATGAGATCAGGATCAACTGAACGTAAGCCATTACGAACATTATCCATTACCGATTCAACAGGATGAGTAAAAGCTACGATGGCATCAAAACCAAAAATCCCCGCAGCTCCTTTTATTGTGTGTATGGCTCGAAATACACTATTTAAATGTTCGGCATCATTCGGGACTTGCTCCATTTCGAGCAAAGCATTTTCCATTTGCTCAAGTAGCTCTTCAGATTCTTGGATAAATATCTTTTTAGTATCATCAAGCATATTAAAATTCCTTTGCTGGCAATACGATGGGATCACCAAATAAGGCTTCAAGATTCAGGGTCTCTAATACATCAATCACTTGACGATTATGTTTAATAAATCGCAGTGTTTTTCCTTTTTTCTTTGCTTGTTGATGTAACAAAATCAATATTTGTATACCAGCACTGTCAATATCCGATACACACTCTAATGAAATCTCCAACTCGTCTTGTTTTGATAACACATCTTGCAACTCCTGCTTCATCATTGCCGCGGTATATATAGTTAACTCGTCGTTAATTTCTAAAAAGTGGGCACCGTTATGCTCTTTAGCTTCAATACTCATCGAGTGCTCCCCTTGTTTACGGTAAAACTAACTTAGCCACAGCATCTAACATTTGCGGTGGTTGAAATGGCTTAACAACCCATGCTTTTGCTCCTGCTGCACGTCCTTCTGCCATTTTTCCCTGTCCCGCTTCGGTGGTTAGCATAATAACGGGCGTAAACTTATATTTTGGGTGCTGCTTCACTTCTTTCAGGAAAGAAATGCCATCCATATTGGGCATATTAACGTCACTGATAATCAGGTTAATTTTTTGACCAGACATTTTACTTAGCGCGTCTTTACCGTCACAAGCTTGAATAACATCATAGCCAGCACCTTTTAAGGCAATACCAACAACTTGTCGAATTGACACTGAGTCATCAACCACCAAAATGGTTTTAGCCATACAACCTCCTTACACACCTTTTATTAACTAAATTGCCCAAAGGGGTTTATTGGGTCCCTTAGCAACTTCTCCTTCGCACTCAACATTTAAAACATTCACCCAGAATCAGCGTGTTTTATTCTTGGACTGAAGTTCTACATGATTTGGAGATTCAGCTCTGAATACTGTTTTTTAAGTCACTCTTTCCAAATTACTTCACCCTAGTCTAATTTAAGTGAAAAAAAACTAAGGGAAGAAACATCCAAACCGACGCTAAGACTGCATACTCCACGATAAATTAAACGCCTTTGATGCCTACACCCGTCGCGACGACGGCGAGTAATAATAGAAGCTGCATTACAATTTGAACTCATGAGTGATTCTCATCAGTCAATTTAAAATAACTTTTTTATCGCGAGCATAACAAAGAGTGTAGTAAGGCTGTCACAGTTCTTCATTGTTTTATTGATTAATTCTTGACTTAAGACAAGTGGTTGGTGTTATAAACCAGCTTAGATAATGATAAAAACAACAAAAACAACCATTAATTCATGAGGATAAATAGATCGCAGAAATGACCCCTCAGCTAGAGACGAGCAAAAAATAGTTCATGGCTCATGCTAAGTCGCAGGAGATCACCTCCAGAAATATTCTGAGTTTCTAGCATTAAGCACACCAATAAAATTTTTCGTGACCGACTGCAGCCATTGGCAAATGCGGATGATGCTTATAAGTCAGCTAGATCAACATGAGGTAGGGTTTATACCCAATCAACCTGGAGATGCTTGATTTCAGCAAGCGTTACAGGCGTTTAGGCAAGGCATTGATGCTGGTAATGGTTTTCCCCTTATCAAAATCACTTATTAGCGGTCATTTATTTTGGGAGGGACAGATCTTTAGCTAGGGAAATAATTGGCCTAATTAAGCCACTTAAACCAATCAACACTTGAAGCTGTGTGCTGAAAGAAATCTCGGATATAAAAAAGCCCAGCTAGGCTGGGCTTTTTAAAAAGAGAAGAATCAATTACTTGATCTTGCCTTCTTTGTACATTACGTGCTTGCGAACTACAGGATCAAACTTTTTGATCTCGAATTTCTCAGGCATGTTACGCTTGTTCTTGTCAGTCGTGTAGAAGTGACCAGTACCAGCGCTTGAGTTCAAACGAATTTTTTCGCGACCGCCTTTAGCTGCCATAATCTATCTCCTAAACCTTCTCACCACGGGCACGGATATCAGCTAATACTGTATCAATACCTTTCTTATCGATGATACGCATACCTTTAGTAGTAGTACGTAATTTTACAAAGCGGTTTTCGCTTTCAACCCAAAAACGGTGCGTTTGTAGGTTAGGTAGAAAACGGCGTCTTGTTCTGTTTTTCGCATGTGATACGTTGTTACCTACAGCTGGACGCTTACCGGTAACTTGACATACTCTTGACATGTCACTCTTCTCCAAATATAACTTTCTTGCTCGAGCAATATTAGTGCCTCGTGTGGCCGTCGCCCGAGGCACTACGAGGGCGCATTTTATACAGTAAAGCCCATATAAGATCAACACAATGTTCAAATCTGGTCGAATTTTCAGCTAAATCCACCCTCTTTCAGCAAAAGAAGCGGTTTCGCCGTCACCAACAACTAAATGATCTAATACTCTCACATCGATCAATGCGAGGGCTGCGACCAGCCTTTCGGTGATCCGTCGATCAGCCTGACTGGGCTCGCAAATTCCCGACGGGTGATTATGCACTAAAATAATCGCCGCTGCATTCGCTGTTAACACTTGTTCTACCACTGCACGCGGATAAACCGCTGCACAGTCGATGGAGCCATGAAATAACTCGACAAAATTGAGCACCCTATGCTGATTATCGAGCAATAAAGCAGCGAACACTTCATTTTTATAATCACGCATTTTCGCCATTAAATATTGCCGAGTGGCCTGTGGGCTGGTCAACGCGTCCTCTTTTTGCATTTTTTCTTCTAAATAGCGCCGACATATTTCAACCACGGCTTGCAGCTGCACATATTTTGCCGTTCCAAGTCCCTTGCCTTGGCAAAATACCCCTTGTTGAGCATTTAAAATTGCGCGCAGCGAGCCGAAATCATTCAGTAAATGGCGAGCTAACTGCACTGCATCAAGCCCAGCGCAGCCTGTACGTAAGAAAATCGCCAATAATTCAGCGTCCGACAACGCCTGCGCCCCTTTATCCAATAACTTCTCACGCGGCCGCTCGGCTGCGGGCCATTGTTTAATACCCATTTGCTCTCCCTGCACACTAAGGTGAACGAAATCACTAATCCCTTAAATCTAGTCGATGGCTATGATCCAAGTAGGGGAAATTGGCAATTAAGTTATGCTATCGTTGCGCTTTATTTTTTCTTGGGCTGAAACATGAACCTTCATAATAAAAATATTTTATTAGGCATTTGCGGCGGCATCGCCGCTTATAAGTGCGCAGAGCTGACACGTCGACTCAAAGATCATGGCGCCAATGTCCGTGTGGTCATGACCCAGTCGGCCAAGGCCTTTATTACACCGTTGACCATGCAGGCGGTCTCTGGCAACCCAGTGTCTGATAGCCTGCTGGATCCTGCTGCTGAAGCGGGCATGGGCCACATTGAACTAGCCAAGTGGGCCGATTTGATTTTAGTCGCCCCTGCCAGTGCCAACACCATTGCGCGTTTAACAGCTGGCATTGCCGATGATTTGCTATCTACTTTATGCCTTGCCACGCCTGCGCCCATTGCTATCGCCCCCGCAATGAACCAGCAAATGTATTTAGCACCAGCAACCCAAGCTAACCTAACCACTTTAAAACAGCGTGGCACGTTGATCTGGGGGCCTGCACAAGGTCAACAGGCGTGTGGTGATGTTGGCCCTGGCCGCATGTTAGAGCCGGATGAGCTTGTCCAACATTGCCAGCAGCAACTTAACCCAAACCAAGACTATGCTGGCATTCGTGTATTAATCACCGCAGGCCCAACTCGTGAGCCAATCGACCCAGTGCGTTATTTATCCAATCACAGCTCTGGCAAAATGGGCTATGCCTTAGCCCAAGCAGCGCAACAAGCCGGTGCGACAGTCACGTTAGTGTCAGGTCCTGTTAACCTAACGCCACCAGCAGGCGTAGCAGTGGTCAATGTGATGAGCGCCCTTGAAATGCACCGCGCCGCCACATCACGCAGTGCGCAGCACGATATATTTATCGGCTGTGCGGCTGTTGCCGACTATCGCCCAGAATCAGTAGCAGATAACAAAATCAAAAAAAGTAATGATGAGCTAGTCGTAAAAATGGTAAAAAACCCTGACATTTTGGCCGATATCGCTAATAGTGAGCCGCGACCATTTTGTGTTGGCTTTGCCGCCGAAACCCAAGATGTGGAACACTACGCCAAAGACAAACTGACACGCAAAAAGTTAGACCTAATTGCCGCTAATGATGTAGCCAAAGCTGGCCAAGGATTTAACACGGAGCAAAATAGTCTCACGGTATTTTCAAAAACAGACGCCATCCATATCCCATTAGCCAGTAAACTTGACGTGGCCAATGCGTTATTGAGTTTGGTTTTGATCCATTATAAAAAATAATAAGACAGCACAAATGAAACAAATAGAATTAAAAATACTCGACCCACGCATCGGTAATGAGTTTCCGTTACCTGCTTACGCTACGCCCGGCTCGGCAGGGATGGATTTACGCGCATGTTTGGACCAAGCGGTAACATTAGCGCCCGGTGATACGCAATTGTTGCCAACAGGGCTGGCAATCCACATTAACGACACCAGTCTTGCCGCCACCATTTTGCCGCGCTCAGGCCTAGGCCACAAACACGGCATTGTGCTTGGCAACCTGGTTGGGTTAATTGATTCTGATTACCAAGGACAACTAATGGTGTCGTGCTGGAATCGCGGTAAAACCACGTTTGTCATCGAGCCTGGCGAACGTATTGCACAACTCGTTTTTGTGCCTGTAGTGCAAGCACAGTTTGAAATAGTGGATGAATTTGCTAGCAGTGAACGCGGTGAAGGTGGTTTTGGCCACTCAGGCCGTCAATAAGCGTATTGCTTAAGGTTAATTACACACAAAATTGCATCGGTAAACACGCCTTTTAGGTAACAGTTTGGGTAAAGGAACATTCATGTCAGGAACCAGTAAAACCAACCGCAAAGAGCAAATCTTACAAGCGTTAGCACAAATGCTTGAAACAGCGCCGGGACAACGGATCACGACCGCTAAGCTCGCTAAAGCCGTTGGTGTATCAGAAGCGGCTTTGTACCGCCATTTTCCTAGCAAAGCGCGTATGTTTGAAGGCTTAATCGAGTTTATTGAAGAATCGCTGCTGTCGCGAATAAACCTGATCTTAGAAGAAGAAAAAGACACGTTTAATCGTATTCATCACATACTGCACTTGCTACTTAGTTTTACCGAACGTAACCCCGGCATCACTCGTATTTTAACTGGCGATGCTTTATTGGGCGAAAACGAACGCTTACGTGAGCGCATTCAAGTATTGTTTGAAAAGCTAGAGATACAGCTCAAGCAAGTATTACGAGAAAAACGTTTACGTGACGGTAAGGGCTTCAACTTAGATGAAGGTATGTTGGCCAACCTGCTGTTGGCATTTGCTGAAGGGAAAATAAACCAATACGTGCGCACTCAATTTAAACGCAAGCCCACCGCAGATTTCGATGAACAGTGGGGCTTTATTCGCAATCAGCTACTCAACAGTTAATACCGCTATACTTAGCGGAGGGGTAGCATTGACCTTATTTAACGCAAGGTACTGCATTACCTTGCGCTCACCGAATGATTAATCTGCTTCATAACAATTATAAAAAATGATTACCTTGGCAGAACTTGTTGCCTATTGTTTATATCATTTTTTGCGCTAATATACTGGCGAAAAATAAATCCCCAACCTTCTCCAAATTTAAGGAACCATTTAAATGGACGAAATCATAAAAGAGTCTGGCTCTTGGTTGCAAAACAACCAAGGTCTACTAATTGAATACGGTGTAAACATTGCCGCTGCGGTACTGATCTTATTCTTTGGTTTTATCGCCGCTAAAATGGTTGCTGGCGGCTTAGCTAAAGTAATGGGCTCTAAAGGCCTAGACAAAACAATTGTTGATTTTGTTGCTGGTTTAGTTCGTTACGGCATCATTGCATTTGTCATCGTCGCCGCCCTTGGCCGTGTTGGCGTACAAACCGCCTCGTTCGTTGCTATTATCGGTGCCGCCGGTTTAGCGATTGGTTTAGCACTACAAGGCTCACTGTCTAACTTTGCATCTGGCGTGCTACTTATCCTATTTCGCCCTTTCAAGGCGGGTGACTACGTTGAAATTGCAGGCACTGCAGGTTCGGTAGACTCAATCCAAATCTTCTCTACCGTATTAACAACACCAGATAACAAGGTTGTTGTTGTACCTAACGCTGCGGTATTTGGTGGCAACATTGTCAACTACTCGCGCCTGCCTACCCGCCGCGTAGATATGGTGATCGGCGTTAGCTACAAAGCTGACCTAAAACAAACACAAGAAGTGCTTACTCGTATTGTAACAGCGCATGAGAAAGTGCTTAAAGACCCCGCTCCAACCATTGAAGTGGTAGCACTAGCAGATTCGTCAGTGAACTTTGTGGTTCGCCCTTGGGTAAAAACAGCAGATTACTGGGGCGTTTACTTCGACCTACATAAGCAAATCAAAATTGGCTTGGACGAAGCAGGTATCGAAATTCCATTCCCACAAATGGATGTGCATTTAAATAAAGTGGCATAAACCACCCCATGCCTGAAATAACAAAGCCCACTAACGTGGGCTTTTTTGTATTTTGGGTTATGGCCGTAATCGACTTTACTGCTGTTTGTAGATCATTGCTGACGAAGTATCATCGGTATCATGGGTTAGCGGCCCATCGGTACGACCTGCCGCAATCAGTTTATCGTCGAGTAATCCAACACTGTTAATATAGGTATTTCTGGTACCAGCAATATTAACAAATGACTTGGGATCCAAAAGCTGACCTTGCGGTAATACTTTGTAGAAGCCATCACCAGCGCTGAGCCAGCTATTACTATCAACCTGAGTAAAACCATTAATACCATAGAGGTAAAGATCTTGGTTTAACCAACTAAGCCCGCGCAGTAAGTCTTCCTTATTCAGGTCGAGAAAGTCATGAATATAGGTACGGTCTGCTAAATTGACGCGATAAAAGCTGATATCCCATTCGGTGGTATAATTATTACCGCTAGGGAATTTATCTCGACGACTATTGGCGCCGACATATAAGGTATTAGCCTTAATCAACGCATCGGCAATAACGTCACTTTCACCACTGTCGAGCAGCGTTTCAAACTCTAGCTCACCCGCGAAGTTGTAGCGTTTCAGTACAATGTGCGTATCCAGCAGTCTATCTAGATCGGGAGTAAATTTAGTTCCAAATCGATGGTTATAAGCAGCTAATGAATTCATATTGCGACTGGACAAAGTAAAGATATGCCCTTGTTCATCAACAGCAATATGACTCAGGCCACCAAAGCTACCAACATAATAATCCCAAATAGAAACCACCTGACTCCATTGCTGAGCATAGTTTTCATCAAAAAGGCTCAATTTCAAGCCTTCGTAATTATACGAAACCAATAATTTTTCTTGTTGGCAATGTAGCTCCACATTACCAATATGACTGGAATAATTAATAAAATTAGTAAATGTTACTTTATGGTTCGGCGCTGGGGGACGGGTATTTTCTTTAAGGGTAAACTCGCTGACCAGATACTCCTCCTTAGTAAAAGGAGGGAGGTAATAGTTTTCAGAATAAGGGTCGGTTAACAAGGTTTTATGCACTAATTCACCCGCACGGGTGTACTTTTCTAGCTGAAGAGCAAACTCTTTCCCTTGTGAAGAATCAGCGCTATTTTCAACATACCTGGCTAGGCTATATTCACCCGAGTCATGGATACAAATATCTGCAAAACCCCCTGAAACGACCTCTTGCCTTAATACATTCTGCTCTTTATCCATTAAAGCAAAAAAGCCTTTACTATCTTTATAGTCATCTGAAGCAAGATATTGGCCTACGATGATTGACTGACCATCATTAAACTGCACCAATTTATTAATCGACGCATTTTTGCTCTTGCTAATATCACCAATTTTAACGAGTTGGTTATTGGTAAAGCCAGCATGCTCAATAAAACTAATTTTTGTTTCAATAGGAGGTTGCTCTGGGGTTGGGGTCACCGGAGCCGGTGTTGGCGTTGGCACGCTAGGCGGATCAGATGGTTTAGTCGGATCACTTCCCCCGCCGCCGCCACCACAAGCCGACAAAGCAAAGCACAGCGTTAATAAAAACAATGGTTTCATACTTCCCTCCACAATTTAATGCCAAACAGCTGGCATAATAATGATATTGATTATCAGTTGATAAATTTACCCAAAATGCTCATTAATTGATACTTTTTGCTCTCAATCTTACAATTTCGAACAAAAAATGTGGCTGGAAAACATCAGGCATAGCGCTTGAATCAGGTTACAAGATTTATCTGTTTGGCGCTTAACGGGGAGACTTAGATCGAACTGGACGAGCGGTATCAAGACTTGATGACAGCACCTTTGCTTTGACTGAATGCCATATCCTCGCTCATGTTTAAAATGACAAAGCCCACGCTTGTGAGCTTTTTGATATATTACAAGTTAACACATCGACCTAATGCACGCGAGATGGGCCATTTCGCACCAACTCTTTGCCATTTTCATACACATCTTGCGAAACCCAACGCCCTAACAACAGCTGATGTTGGCTATCGAGCACCGCAACAAAGGGTTTACCATCGGCATTACTCGTCGCTAACGCCACCCCTGCCACATCATTCAGCCCTAAGCTGCCACTTTCTACCGCTAGCAAAAACGCTTCTAACTCAGACAAGGTTTCAATCACATTTTGGTCATCAATCATTAAACTGCTCACTCTTTCGACTCGGCTCAATCGGCAACACTATACCGATAATAGGTAGGTTTAACAGACTACTGAAAATAATTTCATCTTTTATCCTGGTAATGACGCAGAGGTTTTTGTCGATACACAACTATTCACTATCGAGTTTACTCTGCTGTAAAGGCCCTCTTAAACAATGATTGTTGTCATTTATTCATACCTCATCTGCCATATTAGGAAGGCCCCATCATCGCCTAAAAATGCTCTCGAACGTTAATAAACGGGCCACCCCCTTTAGCGCAAATGTATAGCCGGTCCCAAATCTTCTCTAAGTGTTAACTTTTCATTAAAATTAAATTACTTAATTAGCAATAAACTTACTCTATTTTGAAGCCTTTCTAACTAGCACATAATGAAACATTTGCAAAACATATAATTCAAAACTACCCGAACGGGTAGTTTATGGCTTACACGATATTGATATATTATTGACAACAAAATCTCAACATGGATATATCATGAAACTAACAAAAATTGCGAGTGCAATCCTACTGAGCTCAGCCTTAGCCGCGTGCGGCGGTAATTCTTCGAAAAGTACAAATGATGGCAACCCAGTCATCACCCCTAGCATTACACCTTCCGAGGAGCCAGCACCGGTCACTAATCAAAATATTGATGGTCAACTTGTGGTCCCCGTGAGCTTGACAACTAGCGCTCGCGCAGCAATAAAGCCTATCCAATCTCGTGATACTTCGTGTCCAGATGTTCCTGACGGCTATATGCCACTTAATGGTGCCACTGTACAGTTAAGGGATGTGGCAGGGAATACAGTGAGTGAAGATGTCATTACTGATATTTGTGGTAAATTCGTTTTTGTTGTTCCCGACAGCTTAGTTAGTAGCATAGAAAAAGTTGTCGCAAACAAAGAAGGCTTCCGACAGCTAATAAGTGATGTTGAAAACTTCTTAGCCAGCAATGCTTCAAAAGTCGTTTCAACGGTTGAGAATGATGCAAAATTTGTACTATCTGGTTTTAGAAAAACCAGCAACAACAGCATTAACTTCATTATCACTGACTCAAAATCGAAAAAAGCCGTATTAGGCTTACCTACGTCATCGTTTCAGTTCTCTCTAGACTCACAAGCTATTGCGGCGAAAAAGATTACCGGCTCACAAAATATCGCTGGTGACTCAACATCACTTGCCATTACTCTAGATGCTAGCGGTTCAATGAGTGTTCCAGTACTTGATAGCAATGGTAATTTCATTCCGGCCTCCGATTCGAATCCTCATACGCGTTACAGCCTTGTCGCCTCCTCTACTCATCAATTGATTGATATGACCAAGGCTAACGATCCTGATGCAGAAATTGCGGTTACTCTCTTCTCAACGACTATTTATTCAATGACAGACAGCACCATCGCGCAATATTTACAACTATTCGATAACAATGATACAGAGATTCAGTATTCTATAAACAGTACCACTGGATTTGTAAAAGATGTCCCAACACTGCATACACTAATTGATCTATATAATCCGCATTCAGATATCTATGACCCATACTTTACGCCTGTAGCCAGCCGCCATCCTGACCGCACCGACAATATTCACCATGCAAGTTGGTATCCTTTTGGCGGTGGAACTGCATTTTACGACAGTATTGATGCGGCTATTACACAATTAGCTAATGCTAATGTGGCAAAACCAATGATCGTTGCGCTAACCGATGGCTCTGATAATAATTCAAGCAATAGTGCAGATGATATTATTGCGAAAGCTAACCAATATAACATTCCCGTTAATATTATTGCCGCTAGCGATTCGTTTGATCAAACCAGTGTGGATGCAATGAAAAAAATTGCGAGCAACACTGGCAGTGAATACTTTGATGTTACTAACCTCGCTGATTTAGGTGGCTTCTTGTCAGGCATTTCGACTCGGGTCACTTTTAACTACAATGCAGACTTTAATGAAACCTTCGCTTCAGGCCAAAAACTAACTATCAGCTTAACTGCTAGCGATGGCAGTGTTATAACTTATCCAGAGCAGGTTATCCCATAGTAAACAATAGCTTAGTCATGACAACAAGGAGAGCAAGTGCTCTCCTTGTTATTTTTTCAGGGGCTTTCAGATCATTATCGCGATACGCTTTTAAAGACTCAATTAACGTCGCCATTTTTAGCTTTTGGCTAGCAATTCAATCTCAGCTCTACTTAAGCTTATCGTGATCAAATTGTGTATATTTTTTTTACCGTAAAGTTGTTTTCAGAGATGACAACACAAAACGCATAGAGATATATCCAGCTCGCTTTCTTGGGAAGCATACTTGCCTTTTATATTAAGACCTCCATCTTATTCAATCAACTTACATATCAAAATGATTGTTTTTTGATATTTAAAAGGTAAGATTCTGTTTTTTTACATTTTTATGACGATTATTTTAAATGGAGTAACACATGAACCACAACTTAGTCTTTAGCACCTTAGCCTTATCTTTAGCGCTTACCGCCTGTGGCGGCGGAGGTGGTGGTGGTTCAAGTGCAACCGATTCAAACCAAGGCACTAAACCTCCCAGCGTCGCAACGCCAACACCGGTGCCAGATGTCACCCCAGTAAATAGCGTACAAGTAACAGTGATCGATGATTACCTACAAAACGCTCTAGTATGGTTAGATCTCAATGGCGACTTTATTTATCAAGCCGATGAGCCTTCAGCCACCACCAATGAAATGGGCCAAGCAACGCTAACCTACCCAGAGAATATTGACTGGACCGAATACCACCTTGTCGCCAAGGCCACTGCTGGTGCCACCATTGATACCCGTACTGGACAAGCCGTCACCCGTGATTATTACTTAACCACACCGAAACAAAAATCCGTCATCACACCACTCACCTCATTAGTGCAAGGTTATGTCGAGCAAGGTGAAACCTTAGAAAATGCTGAAAAGCTTATTTGCCAGCGCGTTAACGCTGAAAACTGCCGAATTTATGATGACTATATTGCCACCAAGGCGGATCAACTATTAGGCTACTCGCGTGCTTACATGCACATCATGCCCAATGGTAATAATAGCATCGATTTCGCAATAGCCCTTGATAATGCAGCCAGTGTCGATCTTGCCATGAATAATTGGCTGAAAGACAACAATCTCAACATTAATGGCGTCAACTGGGCAGCCCTTAACATTATACAAAACAGCCTTGACCAACTCGTTTTCAGTAGCCAGTTTAGTTCGGCATATAACAATGGTCGCAATATGGTGCTGTTACAGCTAGCAGGCGAGCTGCACAGTGCCGTTGCAGACAGCATTAAACTAGGCCTCAGACAAGACTGGCAAATCGCTGAGACGAACATCGGAACCTTTAACTGTACTAACGGCGGCACCCAAACTAACACCGGCGCAATCAATTCAGCAACCCAAGGTGGCGCAGGCGCGATTGTTGAGAAAGTCGTACAAAACAATTGCTCATTTTACCAAGGTGGCGAAGTGTTTAATTCAACTAAAGACTTCCAAAGCCAGTTAACTCGTAATGCACAAGGCAAGCTACTTAGCCAAACTAACACTTTATCGTTTACAAACAACTACACCGCAGGCCTAGCCGGTATTGCTAGCACACTCAAATTAACTGGTGAAGCAAACTATCAATCAGCAGGTGCTAACTACCAAACCAGCATCAATGGCTACGCTAAGCTGAGCTACAAAGGGGAAAATTATCATTTTTCATTCAGCAACCCTACAAACCAACCTTTAGTCATAAACGGCCAAATATCATCAGGGAAAATCATTATTCGTGAAAATAACCAAACCACCGAACTGATTATTAATGAATCAGGTTGGTGGCTTGATGGTGAAAAAGTGCATAGCCCAATCAGCTACTAATTCTAAAAAGCAGCCACTCCCGTTAGGCTTACCTAAGCTAACGGGATTCAACCTATAATGATAGAGCTAATGAGATTTGGCTTAACTAAAAGCCTTAAACGGCAAACCCCTCAAGTAATAAAGCATTAACTTAACTAATAAACAATGGGTTACACAGGCAACACCGTTTAAGCTAGAGCCCCTTCAAACAACTTATCACTTTGGACGATAACAGCTCTCCCTGCTAATATTGGATAAGCTCAAACGAATATTTATTCACTTGGCTGACAGTAACAATCAGTGGCTCGTGAGTTGAAAGAATACTAGCAATGGAGAGTCGTGATGAAGTCGTTATTAATAGTCTTGGTACTAGCATTACAAGTTGGCTGTGCATCATATGACACCATGGAACAGCAACCTGAAATGAATAACCCACAAGCATGGCACGCTTATGGCGAAGAGCATGCAAATAAAGGCTTTATTCAACATTCAAAACAGGGCTTAGCAAAAAAATGGGGCGTTAGTATTAATACCCTAAATAACCAAGCGTTCAATGCTTATAACAAAGGCTACATGATTGGTAAAAAACAGTACTGCAGTCAAAATGCGACATGGTTGGGTGCAACTGGCCAAATCTATCGCGGTATCTGTGACGACATAGACCCTTTCTATCGCCAGGACTATATGAATGGCTTACGGTCTCATCTAGGTAGAATGTAACCCCTAGTTTAAATTCACTTATTACCTAAAAACACACAAGACTTAAACAAAAATCGGCCTCAGGCATAACCTGAGGCCGATAATGCAGGAAATATCAACTCGTCGACTTTTTCATTAACCGAATAGCCGAGCTAACTTATTCTTGTGCATACTCTTTAACTTGATAACGTTGACCAGCAATTTCGGTCCACCAGCCATATTGGTCAACTTCATAAACGGTTTCAACGGTGTTTTCAAAAACAGAGACTGAGCCAGAAGTAAACCGATGTTTGCCTGTTACAGGGTGAGGATATGGGTAATATAAGGTATCGGTATCTTTGCCTATTTTAAACAGATAAAGTTGGCCGTTGACGGTCAGTTTAATGATCCCTGTTGATCTAGCAGCAAAGTTTTTGTTGGCAGCATTATAGCTTGCTACGCTTTGGGCTTTAGCTTCTGTAGTGAAATCAACTCCTTCCGCGTAAGCATTGCTAGCAAGGTTATAATCGACTTGACCCGATTGCTTGAGTAAATCACCACCAAAAGCGCTATTTTGATAAGTACCTTTGTACTCAATCATGCCATTTTGCACCATGTCACGCTCTAAATACGATAAGGTACATTTATCAAATACTTCCGCGCCTGTTACCACAACCCCATCGACAGTATTAGGCACCTCACCCACTTGAAACGCTTTACCTGTGCTACCCGATTTTGCGCACGGAACTGAAATAGAAGTGCTTTGACGATTTAAGCCCATCTCTACCGCGGCAGTGGCTAATCTCTCTAAGCTGGCAGATAGCGTTACTAAGGCGATATCACGATTAGCTAAGTAATCTTCCGCCATCGCCGTATTCACTTGTGCGATACCGGCTTGGTCTAATACCACGTCAACTAGTTGCCAGTTAATACTGTCACTGTCTAATTGGTTGTCTAGCTGCCATTGAGCGAGGGCGTCATCAATTTGTTGTGCGTTATCAAGCGCTAAACTAAAGCTCACTTCACTGCTAGCGCCACTGGGCATAATATTCATGTAAGCGCGGGCATGGCCCAATTGCACATGGTCTTTATCAGCCACATAATCTTTAAATAAATCACATTGGTTTTGCCCTAAACGCTGACAAACCAAAGCTACCGCATCATCCAACAGCTGGCCTTGGTCAACATAACCTTGGGTCAAACTGGTTAATGGCGTGATCACGTTTTTCCCTTTTGGGGTGGTGAGGTAATAATCGCGCGTTACGGTTTTGCCGGTGCGCATATCCACGGTTTCACCGGCGATGGCTTTGGCCACTAAGTGATAGTCGTTAACGCTGTATTGTTCGGAGTAATCAAGGGTAGCGACCCCATTCGCGTTAGTTCTTACCGATGGCTCGTTGGCATCAAATAAAAAGTCGCCGTCTAAATCCATCCATACCAAAGCATTGCTTAAATAATCACCAACAACCGTTACATTCGTGCGTAAAGTGTTCGCTGGCGGCTCGATTGTTGGCGCAACCGTTGGGGTAATGGCTCGCTCAGCACTGCTGCCGCTAGGTGAGCCCCACCGCCACAACCGACTAAACCAGTAGCCAGCAATAGCGCAATGGGGGTTAACTTAAACGCCATACTATTTTCTTATAAAATATAGATAGCAAGATTACGGCTGGCCTTGCTCTTTAACTTGGTATTGCTCACGCATTTTTTTATGCTGCTTTAAAAAATTGTTTCTGCGCCATTCATAGTCGGCTTCATCAGTAATAACATCTTTAATCGATTCCAAGTATTCATCCACATTCAGCTCTTTTTCATAAGGGATTTTATCTAAAAATGCCTCAAAGCTATGGGCTAACAGGCAGTAGCGCTTATTAAGCCAGTAATAAATACCGCCCGCCCCCTCGCCTTTTACCTTCATTAAAAAAATATTATTGGCATGACCGTCGGCGATAGGAATGTAGTCAGGGTCTAGCCCGTAATCCAAGGTATATTCGCTATATTGCTCATTAAGGGAGTTGCGATCCCGTAATCCATTGCTGGGTTTTCCTGTCTCACGAAACGATGCAGCATAAAATACTCCTAGGCTTACACCACCTGTTTCATAAGGCATGTCACTAAAGTTATTTCCGTCTGGATCGGTTAACGGGACAGTTGCGGGGCTCAGATACGCAGCACCAAAGCGCAATAGAAAAGCCTTATAAGCATCTGGCAGGCTAGTGCCAATACGCTTCTCAAACTCTGCAATATATGTTTCATCAATAACATGACAAAAACTGGTAATTTCAAATTTAGTCACATCTAACACTCGTCTTCTCCTGTTTCTTCTAGTTGGTAATTACTATCTTTTTCAAAGTTGCAATTATCACTGAGCTGTTTGTAAATTGATTGGCTGCAAGAATGAAATGCTCCTGCATGGCCTC